>JAGQXH010000031.1 GCA_020436695.1 Lewinella sp.
CGAACTTTCCACCACCATTTTCCCGTCTTTTTTACTACCTCTATCTGATCTCCCGCCCGCAGGTTTTCGAGCACATCACTGGTATGAATGGGGCCTTCCCACAGCTTAGTGTTGGCGGTGATCTTAAAGGTCGTTTCCCCATCTGCAAGCATGGGTGCCACTTCCATCGGAGAAGTCATCGGTGCCGGTTCGTCGAAATCGACGACCTCTTCTTCAAAAGCCGGGCTTGATTCGTCCGGTAATGCAGCATTTGGTTCCGGCTGTTTTTCCGGCAGGTTCAAAGTTTCTGCTTGCGCCGGAGGAGATTCTTCCTGCATTTCTTCAGGCGGTGGTGAGGTCACCATCGGTGTATCGACAATGGCAACGCTTTCCGGTACAGTATCCAGGGCAACAGGTATCTCAGACTCGGTATCGGCAACCGGAGGTTCCGGTAATGACTCGGCTTGCTTATTCCTGCCAAAGATTAAATTGATGCCGAATTGTCCCTGCGGCGCTCTTGATGTCCGCCAACTCAGCGCTGCAGGCAGATTGTCAGCAATTGCATATAGCTGAAGTATCCCCAGGTCCACAGACAGCCCCACCCCCAGGTTAAAAGGAGCAAACTGAGTATAAGAGGCCGCAGCCGAGAGTCCTAATACTTTACCTAGTCGGGTTTGCCCGGACAGAGAAAATGCCAGGTCTGTTCTACGATTATAGAAAACGATATTGGAGAGGAAGCCCAGAGAGGTCTTTGGGGTTACAGCATACCGGGCACCGATATAGAACTTCTGCGGAAGTGGAGTAGTAAATTGCATAACCGGATAGGCCGGCATCTCTCCCAACTGATCGTCAATGGCCGTTTTCCATTGCTCAATAAAGTCATCGGGATCTTCACTACTAAAACTCACCTGATCGTCGATGATTGCAGTATACACTTGTTTTTTCCAGCTAATCTGCCCTAAATTAAGTGCGCTAAAGGATAATTCCACCTTATCACTTATTTGGTAGACCCCTCCAATATCCACCGCAAAACCATTATTACCACCGGAAAACAAACGAGAACCGATACTTTCATCTTCACCGCCGAACAGACCGCTGGTGAGAATATTGAGCTGGCCGGATACGCCAAAAGTACTGCCATCGGTAGGGGTATAAAATGTAAGTCCATGATTTTCGGTCCAGATCCCGCCCATAACCTGTAGCCATCGAATGCGCCCTCCGACAGTGAGGCCGGATAAAACACTTCGTCCGTATGCCAGGGAAAATGAACGGTAATAGGCCCCGTTAAAATCCAGCGCTGAAAAATAATAGATGGGCGGAACAGCGCCCGCGTAAGGTCCCTGTTGGGTATCAGCCAGCAGATCAAAGACCTCTCGTGGAGAATTGCCGCTGAGATAGAATACATCGCCAATGTCCACACTTACATATCCTTTACCAAGCCGGGTACCCAGGCTGAAAAGCCGGACTTCAGAATCGAATAACATACTCGTCCTGTCTTTAGGAAGGCGGTTACGTAAAGCCTGATAATCCCGTTCATCTTCCCCGTCCGCGATCAGGGTATCGAAATCATGATAGTTAAGATCGCTGCTACCCGCTCCGAGGCGAACACCGGAGATCAAAGGCAGACCCAAAAAAGTTCCTGTCTGAGGGATCTGTCCCGGGTTCAGCAAATTAGATTGCGGTATATCCCGCATATGGAAAAGCATGAGATTGTGTTGTGCATCAAGCCGGGACGGGCTGAAAAACAAAACAGAACAAAGGCAAGTGATAAAGCTGTAGCCGACATTTTTTTGGAGATTCAGCATTCTCATAGTCTGGTATTGCGCAGGTTGTTGAAGAGACCCTTTTTACGACAAGCTGTCAGGGCTTTATACGAGGAGGTTATGATTAAGTTTCTCTCCATGATAGTGGCCATGGTAACCGGTAGTACAATGGATGACAGCTTAGAAGGTAAATTGCAGCCATAAATTTATATCTTGGCGTCAGATAATGTGATCGTCCGCAGACAGTTATACCTTCTGTGGACGATCGTAATACCCAAGCATGGACGCTATAGACGCTGTCAAGATTAATTTTAATCCGGATCAACTCTTTCTGCTGAATATCTGTCTGGCATTTCTGCTCTTCGGTGTAGCACTTGACCTGAGACTGGATCACTTCCGGGAGATCATGCGCACTCCAAAGGCCGCACTGATCGGTTTGATCTCCCAATGGGTGGTTCTGCCCATCCTGACACTCAGTCTGATCCTGCTTGCCCAACCTCCGGTAAGTATATCATTGGGCATGGCCCTGGTAGCCGCCTGCCCCGGAGGAAATGTATCCAATTATGCCGTGCATCTTGCGCGGGCGAACGTAGCCCTGTCTGTAACGCTGACTTCTATTTCCACACTTGGAGCCATTTTACTCACGCCTCTTTATTTTGCCATATTGAGTCGTCTGATTCCCGGTAGTGAGGTCTACACCCAAACCATACAGGTAGAAACCGGGCAGGTCATATCCACCATTCTGCAACTCATTGTCGTGCCGGTTATATTGGGTATGAGCATGCAATACTTCTTTCCTCGGTTCGCGGCCAGAATTAAGCGGGCTGTCAGTATTCTGTCCATGATCATCTTTTTGGGTTTTGTGGTGGTGGCGATCTATGCCAACTTCCAACAGATCGTCAATTATCTGCACCTCGTTTTTTTTCTGGTTTTTTTCCACAATCTGCTTGCGCTCAGCGGCGGGTACTGGTTTGCCAAGTGGAACCGGCTGGATAGGTCTGATATCCGGGCTATTTCTATTGAGACAGGCATCCAGAATTCCGGACTTGGCCTCATCTTGATCTTTAATTTTTTTGATGGACTCGGCGGGATGGCCATGGTAGCGGCCTGGTGGGGTGTCTGGCATCTGATCTCTGCTTTTTCGCTAGCCAACTGGTGGAGGAGAGCTGATGTGGCAATGGCTTCTTGATGCTGTAATGTTGAGATCCTACGATGTTATGATGAGTATTGAGTCTGCATAATATTATGTTTTTTTGCATCAACTCATCTTATGGTATAGGCCGCTCTTCCCTGCACTACACTATTAAAACACCAGTTGGTACTCACCACATGACGATATGCAGGATCATATTTCATCATAAGATCACAGTATCACAGCATCGTAGTACCAGAGAACTGGATTTTATTTCATGATTTTCGTAACTTAGTCGGGAGGATTATTAAACGCCAACCCATGAAGAAACTCTACCTGCTATTAGTGGGGTTAATTATTTATAGCACCCTACTCTCCGCCGAAGACCATAAAGGATACATCATTACCCACAGTGGCATCAGACTGACCGGTAAGATCAGTACCATCTTTCATTCCGACTTCGGCAGTGAACTCACTTTTATCAATGACTTCGGGACCAGCTACCAGATCCATCCTGCGCTGATCCGGGGCTTTGCTTTCCGCAACAAGGAAGATCTCAACATTCTCTACGAAAGTCGTTTCACCAAAGGCACCTGGGTGTTTTTAGAAGTGATCTATCGTGGAGAAGATATGAGCCTTTATAAGGCCCCGGAAGAACGACTCAGTATCGCACACGGTTTCAATACCATTATGTTGGAAGAATATTATGTAGACGTTCCGGGTCGACATATGACTCCGCTGACCCGGCATCGTTACAAACAACGCTTCAGGCGCTTGGTGAAAAAAAGCGAACCTGGGTTAGCCAAAAAGATCGGTAAACCCGGCTACCGGTTTAAAGATCTGGTGCGGATCATTGAGGAGTTTAATGATCATAAGAGGGAGCGAATGTACAAGCTCTGAAAAGAGAAGAGGGAAATCGACAATAAGTCAATTTCCCTCTTCGCATTTTTTCCTATCCTATCAATCCACTGCTGAGGTTAACGCAGTCTAAAACCGGTAGCTCCAAGATAACCGGCGTCGGAATAAACAAAGATGTTATATTCTCCGGCTTCCATATCTTTTTCCGGTTTAAATGACATTGCAACGGTTTGAGTCTCGGAAAGATCTACCTGCTCAATGTCAGCAGCACTGATCCGCAGCGGTTCATTGGCTGCCGGCACACTTACCTCTTCTACAGGAAAGACAGTGATCGGATTACCGTTCAGTGCCGTTACCGCAAGGTACAGTTCGCGCTGGCCCTGTTTCTCGGAAGGAACATTATCGAGGTCGAACTTAACTACTACCTCATCAGCTCTGCGAGCTTTGGAAGTGAGTTTATCGTTTCGACGTTCTACCGAAATACGGAAGTTCTCAGCTTTAAAACCTGCCGGAGCGATCAGGGTCAGACGACGGTCCAATCGCTGGTTTTCTACCGTCAGGTTCTCGATCTCGGTACTCATCTGGGCTACCTGTGTTTTGGATTCATCCAAAGCAACGGCCAGTGCCGTGTTGGTTTCATTCAGACTATCATTAGTCATTTGCAGGTTCGCCAGGTCCGTTTCGAGAGCAGCTTTTAATTCTTCCATTTCAGCCAGACGAGATCTGATCTCATCGGTATTGGCTTTACTGGTAGCCAATTGCTTGCGGGCACTCGCGATCTGATTCTGAAGTTCTTCAACTTCAGCTACCCGGGTCTCGATTTCCGCAGACAACCCTTCATTAACCACTAACTGGGAGTCATAAGCAGAGTGTACGTCTACCAGTTCACCTTCCAGGTTGGTACGGGTAGATTCCAGCTCTGCCGCCAGATTAGCCGAACGGTTTTGATAATCATTCGATCTAAACCCAAAGTAAATGGCGAAGATAGCCGCCACGGCGATCAAACCACCAAGAATCCAGGTGAGGGTACTGCCGGAAGAAGGGTCTATTTCCGTCCTGGTTACCTCAGGATCAGAGTCTGGATTACTCTGGGAATACTTTTTCCAATCTGCCATAATTTCCTATTTTTTTTTTAACAAAAAGTGTGTTTAAATCACCTCTAAAACAGGAAATCGACAGGTCATGTTCGGTTTTTAATGTTGCAATGCTGTGATGTTGCGATGTTATGATGTGTCATCTGCGTATGAAATCTTGCAAGCTCACTACTCATCATAGCATCGCAGCATCACAGAATTATAGTATCAATTATTCGGCCCAGGTTGCCGCCAAATGCACCAAAGTCTCCGCCGCTTTCTCCATATCCTGTAC
Organism: Lewinella sp.; assembly: GCA_020436695.1. GTDB lineage: Bacteria > Bacteroidota > Bacteroidia > Chitinophagales > Saprospiraceae > Flavilitoribacter. The sequence goes on from JAGQXH010000031.1 coordinate 5,101, forward strand.
CGCTACCCATTCGTGTTTGGAGTGGAAGGCGTGTTCTCCGGCAAAAATATTGGGGCAAGGTAAACCCATAAAAGACAAGCGGGAGCCGTCGGTACCTCCCCGGATGCTCGACTGTATAGGCTTCATCCCGGCACGACGAATGGCCTCCCGGGCATTGGCCACTACTTCCGGATATTGATCCAGTATCTTCTTCATATTCCGATACTGCTCCTTCACTACCAATTCCGCCCTTGAATTCGGATAACGGGGCATTACCTGATCGATAACCTGTTGTAATACACGCTGATGTTGTTGCAATCCCTCCTCGGTGAAATCCCGTAAAATAAAGCTGATCTTCGCCTTCTCGGCAATACCCTCTACTCCAACGGGATGGATAAAACCGGCTCTGTCGGAAGTAGTTTCCGGAGACAAACGATCTTTGGGAAGAGCGGCGAGGATATCGGCAGCGATCTTCACCGCATTTTCCAGCTTGCCTTTTGCAAAACCGGGATGGGCACTAACCCCATAGATGGTGATCGTTGCCCCATCGGCGGAAAAGGTTTCATCTTCCAAAGATCCCCTTTGTTCTCCGTCGACCGTGTAACCGAAATCCGCACCTAATTTTTTCATATCGGCCTTATCCACGCCGCGACCGATCTCTTCGTCCGGAGTAAACAGGATACGAATGGCGCCATGTTCGATCTCCGGATGGCGGACCAGGTGATAGGCGGCATCCATAATCTCGGCCAGTCCGGCCTTATTATCGGCTCCTAACAAGGTAGTGCCGGATGCCGTTACGATGTCATTCCCGATCTGATCATTTAAATGCGGATGATCTTTCAGGCGGATCACCTGCGTATTATCATCCGGTAAGACCAGATCCTGCCCCTGATAATTGCGATGTACAAGGGGGTTCACATCCTTGCCGCTGGCATCGGGAGAAGTGTCCATGTGTGAGCAGAAACAAATGACCGGTACTTTCTTACCGGTAGTTGCCGGAATGGTTGCGTATACATATCCGAATTCGTCCAATTGGGCGTCATGAATACCCATTTCATGCAATTCCATGACGAGCAGACGGCCGAGATCTTTCTGTTTCATGGTGGAAGGACAGGTTGGAGAAGCGGCATCGGATTGCGTGTCGATGCGCACATAACGCAGGAAGCGCTCGAGTACGGTGTGGTTCATTTTCATGACGGTATCATTCTTAACAGGAATGGTGTACCGGCTGTAATGTAATGGGGTCCGGTTGATTTTTACAGCCCGCCTCCCGATATCATCCGCTCAATACCCACTCCGTTGATTATTGACTTTGGGTCCGTCACAAAGGTATAAAAAAACAAAACCCATAAGACAAGCTTATGGGCTTTGCGGGAGTTGATCCAAAAATATGGCAATTAATAGCTGCTGGCGGCCGCCCGTGATCAGCAAAACGCTGAAGTGGCAGCACACACAGTGCTCATACCTTCATCAACATACCGGTTCTGCAGCGGAAGAGCGAAAAACCTACCCCACCCAAAAGCGGGGTAGGCGATGGCATATTCCTATGCAGGAACTAGAGCTGATTTAAGAAGTTATATGCAGTAGTCAGTCGGCAGTCATCAATCGGCAATCCTCTAGCGGAAGACTGCCGACTATCGACTAACAACTGTTGACTTTATTTAACTAACCGGCTTAACGGTCTTGATGATCCGTGCAGCTACCTTGTAAGGATCAGCTGCAGAGTTCGGACGACGATCTTCCAGGTATCCGCTCCAATCGTGATCTACGGTATAAACCGGAATACGGATAGAAGCTCCACGGTCAGAAACACCAAAGCTGAATTTGTCGATTGATTGCGTTTCGTGCAGACCGGTCAAACGCAGATGGTTGTCTGCACCATAAACAGCAATGTGTGCTTTGATGATTTCGGCAGGTGCGAAAGCATTACAAACTTTCTCGAAGAAGGCTTTGCTGTTGGCAGTTCTCAGAGCCGTGTTGGAGAAGTTGGCGTGCATACCGGAGCCGTTCCAGTCTCCTTTGAGCGGCTTACAGTGCCAGTTGACAGCTACGCCGTAAGCTTCAGCCGTTCTTTCCATCAGATAACGGGCTACCCAGATCTGGTCACCGGCCTCAGCGGCACCTTTTGCGAAGATCTGGAATTCCCACTGACCGGCAGCAACCTCAGCGTTGATACCTTCTACGTTAAGACCGGCATCCAGACAAAGATCAAGATGCTCTTCTACGATATTGCGACCGTAGGCATTTTTAGCACCTACTGAGCAGTAGTACGGTCCTTGCGGACGAGGATAACCATTAGCCGGGAAGCCGAGCGGCAGTTCTGTTTCCGGATCCCACAGGAAGTATTCCTGCTCGAAACCGAACCAGAAATCATCATCCGCATCGTCGATAGTAGCACGGCCGTTGGTAACGTGCGGGGTTCCGTCGGCGTTCAACACCTCGGTCATTACCAGATAAGCATTCTTGCGGCCCGGATCGGGGCAGATGAAAACTGGCTTCAACAAGCAGTCAGAAGAACCACCGGGAGCCTGATTCGTAGAGCTACCGTCGAAAGACCACATGTCGCAATCTTCCAATTTTCCACTGAAATCCTTGACAATCTTTGTCTTACTCCGCAGTCCTTGTGTGGGTTCGGAGCCGTCCAACCAGATGTACTCTAGTTTTGCTTTAGCCATTTTTTAATTACTGTTTAGTTAAGTTAGCGAATATGCCTAAATAAGCGATTACTACTTAGAAGGAGTAGACAGCCGCCAGAATGAGTGCCGGTAGTGAACCCACCGGAGCTTCGGCATCGTCGAAGAAGAAGCCGTCCGCCTCATCAGCCAGGTCTACCCGGATCTCAGGAATCAAACGCAGATTGCCTATGGTAATATTGCCGGAAGCAGTAAGAGCCAGTACGCTAGCGTCTTCACCACCGTCTCCGCCTTTGAAAGTGAAACTTTCCGCTCTCAGGCCCAGAGCGAAAGTTTCGCTGGCAGTGATGGTAGAATATAATGCCGCACCAAAGAAACCGCCCATATCGTCACCCGCCATGCTGGTGCCGTACTGAGCGACGTTCAGACCGAGCATGAAGTTATCAGATACGTCGTAGGTAGCCGTCAGGTCGATCTCGTACTCCATCAGGTCGTCGTCACCGCGCTCTTCCTCTTTACCGGTGATGAAGTTCAGGTAAGCACTCAAACCGCCGGTAGAGGCGGAAAGTTGCGCACCGATGTGCTTGCCGCCGGTGAAATCGAACTTGGAGTCCGTATCGTTGAAGATACCCAGCATAGCGCCGAAACTTTCGCTAAATGCAAAATCAGCTTTCAGACCGGTGTGGTAGAACGGACCGTTAGAGAACAGGTAAGAGGTGCTGTAGTTGACGTTACCCGGAGCATCGATCAGTTCGTAACCAACGAAGGTACTGAAGTTACCGAAGGTGAAGGTGACGGCGTCGGAAGCGGCATAGGTCATATACAACTGCTTGATAGCTGCAGTCAGAATGCCTTCGCCCGTACCATTGGCAGCCTCGGCACGTGGTCCCCAAGCCAGGTCGGCTACAAAGCCCACTTTATCGCCTTCTTTAGAAAAAAGGACGTTGGCCATACCCAAGGTAAACATGTTATTGTAATCCGTGAAAGAGGTCAGCAGTGGAGATGCACCTGCTCCGTTAAAGTTAAACAGGTAGTATCCATCCACGAAACCGGAGATCATCAGATCACCATCTTCTTTCTCTGCATCCTCTTCTTTTTCTATCTCCTCCGTAGTCGGCTCGGTCTTTTCATTTTCAACTGCATCCTTAGCTACCTTTGTAGCGTCTGCATAAATTTCCTGAGCGCCCAGGTTGAAAGATACCAGTACCAGGGCAACAATAGTCAAGTATTGTAGCATTTTCATGATGCTTAAGATTATTGAGTGTTAATAAATGATGCCGTAGATCAGTTTGAATGACTGATTTTTGCGGCAATAAGCAGATCATGAAAACAGTAAACCAAATTTCAATTTCCGACTTATCCTCCCAATTTGGAAAATAGGCCCGAAAGATTAACTTTGTTGTTGCATTTACAGAATTCGGTTTACCGTCTTCTTGTAAAGGAGCTCCCGGATGTTGGCGCAAACCGGGGGCTTTTTTGTTTGATGATGTAAGACGGTAGAATATCTTTTGGGAAGATCAAGCCCAGGTTCCAGGAAGCAGATATCAGATTGAGTGGAACAGTTTCTTCCTGATACCTGAACTTGATACTTTCCTTGCTCTTTATTTCTTTTTCTTAGAAAGCAACCTGTTCGGTTGACTCCGGATAAGCTTCCATTTCATGTTCGCCTATGTCAAGACCTTTGATCTCTTCTTCCTGGCTCACGCGGATACCTACGGTAGATTTCAGCAGAGACATGATGGCAAAAGAGAATACAAAGGAGAAGGCACATACGGAAAGAGTACCAATAAGCTGAGTAACGAGTTGTCCGATGCCGGCCATGGCACCGAAAATACCAACTGCCAGCGTACCAAAGATACCACATACCAGGTGAACAGAAGTAGCACCTACGGGATCGTCGATCTTCAGTTTGTCAAACATAACTACGGAGAATGGGATGATGGCTCCGGCGATCAGTCCGATCAGTACGGACGAACCGGGCAACATTTGATCAGCACCGGCAGTGATACCTACCAGGCCACCCAGAATACCGTTGAGTACCATGGAAAGGTCATGGCTCTTGAACAATATCCAGGATACGAAGAAAGCGCCGATCGCACCGGCTGCAGCAGCCAGGGAAGTAGTTACGAATACCAGTGAAACGGCACCTGGATCGGCAGACAGTACAGAACCGCCGTTGAAGCCAAACCAACCGAACCACAGCAAAAAGACACCGATAGCAGCCAATGGCATGCTGTGACCGGGTATCGGTTTGATACCGCTATCCGTATACTTGCCGCTACGCGGACCAAGTACAATTACGGCAGCCAAGGCCGCAGCACCACCGGCAGCGTGTACCAGGGTAGAGCCGGCAAAGTCATAAAAACCCATTGCGTCGAGCCAGCCGCCACCCCATTTCCACATACCGGTAATGGGATAACTGATCGCCACGAAAAGTGTAGCGAAGATCAGGAAAGGTTCCAGTTTGATACGTTCAGCCACTGCACCGGAAACAATCGTTGCACAAGTAGCGGCAAACATTCCCTGGAAAATGAAATCCGTCCAGTAGGTATATCCGGCGTCGGCATATTCGATTAATCCAGCTGCACCTTCGGGCATACTAAGGCCGAATCCGGCAAAGCCGAAGAATCCACCGGCAAAATCACCTCCCGGGTACATCAAGTTAAAGCCGCAGATCCAATAGGTAACCAGGCCTATTGATACGATCATGGCATTTTTGAAAAGAATGTTGACTACGTTCTTTTTCTGTACAAACCCTGCCTCCAGTGTGGAGAAGCCCAGGTGCATGATGAATACGAGTGCCGTAGCAACCAACATCCAAACGTTGTTTGCGGTAAAAGTTGCAGTTGCGTCTAAAGCTGCCTGTTCCATATCCGTCGTTTGAAATCGTTAAGAAATAGTTTGTTATATCAAGGCCACATCTTCACCTGGTGGTTGACAAGATGATATACGCCTATCGGCCCAAGCGATGACAATACATCCTTAGAAAATACCCATTGCCTGGGAGCTAATTTGATTACTGAATGGTATAGGACTAACTTACTTTTTGGGATTGAGGAATTTCGAACGCTTGAGAATTTGGTTATTCAATGGTTAGCAAATGCGTTCGTGCCTGTAGTTGGTGAGCAGTGATGAGGAATCAGCTAGTAACCTGCTCTTGTTTTCATTCAGAAATATGCCAAGATTCTTAGTTGATGGTTGAAAAAAGCTGTAACATTATACAGCATCGGGTCCGGATTCTCCGGTTCTGATCCGTACGCATTGGGCAACTTCCAGGACGGTGATTTTGCCGTCTCCTACCTCACCGGTACGGCCGGCTTTCATGATAGTGTCAACAATTTCATCTGCTTTTTCGTCGGAGCAGAGAATGTCAAGCTGCAGGCGGGCAATGTAGTCAGAGTCATATACACTGCCGCGATAAACCATTTTGGCTCCTTTCTGTAAGCCGAAACCCTTGACGTCCTGCAATGTAAAAAAGTTGACCCCGATACCCGCTAATGCGTCGCGAACCTTATCGAATCGGGAAAGCCGAACGATTGCTTCGATTTTCTTCATAATTGCTTAAATTTGTAAGTATAGAAAATTCGATCAGCTTGTTCAGCCCATAATTTTAGGCGCCTATTACTTATTGGCCAAATGTGCTGTTGTTCTGTTTTGCTCTAGCAAATGTAGGCCACAACCTATTGGGCACACAATCTATTTTATGTTATCTTTGTGATATTCAACACGGTCCTAATCCAATTAAAACACTGGCAATCAGGGAACTAGAACTAAAAGCTTTGTCATGCTCAATGCACAAAAGGACCAACTTTTTTTGCTGATTAACTCACTATCCAAGGCCGAAAAACGCAATTTCCGCCTGTATGCTACCCGCATACAAAGTGGTAAGGAAACCAAGTTCCTCCAGCTTTTTGATGTGTTGGACAAGCTGGATGACTTCGACGAACAGGCCATCCTGAAGCGCTTACCTCAGGTTAAAAAACACCATTTACCCAACCTGAAAAGACATCTCTACAAACAGATCCTGACCAGCCTCCGGCTCATTCACATTCAGAAAAATATCGACATCCAGATCCGCGAGCAGATCGACTTTGCCCGTATCTTATACGGAAAGGGTATGTACATGCAAAGCCTCCGCATACTGGACCGGACCAAACTGGTAGCCCTGGATCATCATCAGGATCTGCTGCATCTGGAAATCCTGGAATTTCAGAAACTGATCGAAGCCCGGCACGTCACCCGCAGCCGCACCGTGGAGCACAAAATGGATGAGTTGCTGATGGAGGCTCAAAGACGCAGTACCATTACCTATTACAGTAACCTGCTTTCCAACCTCAATATCAAAATTCACGGATGGTACATCGATAGCGGGCATGCCCGAACGGCAGTGGAAAAAAACAGGATCAAAGACTTTTTGGAGGAACACTATCCGAAGGAATACAAACAGGATACCCATCGAGAGACTTTCTTTGAGCGGGTCAACCTCAATCAGGTGTCCTTATGGTACCATTACATCAATCTGGACTATCGGCGAGCGGAAGAACAGGCCAAGCAATGGGTCAATCAGTTCATTCGAAACGCACAGATGCAGGAGAAGGATCCCGACCTGTATATGAGGGGGCTTTATTACCTAATGGTCTTTCTATTTATCAAATATGATATCAAAGAGCATACCTATTACCTCAACAATTTCAAAGAATATGTCGCACAGGCCGACCCCAATCTGAACACCAACTCCAAAATGATCGCCTGCTTCTACCTCAACCTATGCCGAATCAACAACCTGCTGTTGCGCGGCGACTATGAAGGAGCACAAGAGCTTATCCCGGAGATCGAGGGAGGCATTGAGCTGTATTACTTCCACGCTGATCATTATCGCATTTTGCTGTTCTATTACAAATTCGCCTGGATCCATTTTGCCCTCGGTGAGTTTGACCGGGCCCAGGATTACCTAAATGAGATCGTTCTGGTAAAAAATGAGGTACTGCGCGAGGAATTGTATTATTTTGCCCGCCTGCTTCAGATCATGTGCTTTTACGAGATTCAGGAATACGATATCATGGCCTATAACCTGACCTCTCTGCGGCGAAGTATGGGCCGAAGTCATTTGAAAGATCCGGTGATGACCACCGCAACTACTTTCCTGAAGAGGATCTGTGAAAGACCCGAATCCGAATCGCAGGAACTGTTCCTCAAATTCCAAAAGGAGCTCGGTCGGTTGGAGCAAGAAGTCGGCAACCAGAAATCACTGGTCTATCTGAACTTACCCTTATGGATCAAAAGCCGGCTCGCCGGATGCACGGTAGCGGAAGTGCATACGGCTGAGAATATTTCGGTATGATTGTCTGTTGCACTGGTAGAATGACTGTCGACTATTGACTGCTGGCTGACAACTTATATTAAACAATACCACCTTGAAAATTCCCTTTACCCTACTGATACTACTGTTGCTGTACGTACCCTCGTCTGCACAAGTCACCAATACCCAATGGAAAGGCTTTTCCAGGCAGGACTTCTCTTTCCAGGGCAGAGCGGTGCGGCTGATCATTCCGCACCGTACCCGCACCGGCAATCCCTGGCTGTGGCGTGCCCGCTTCCCCAACTGGCACACCGAGGCCGACAGTATACTGGTGGCGAAGGGGTTTCACCTGGTGTATATCAATACCGATAATGAATATGGCAGTCCGGGAGCGGTCGCCGTCTGGGAGCAATTGTACGATCACCTGCGACAAAAGTATCAACTACACGAAAAAGTCGCACTGGCCGGTGTGAGTCGCGGGGGGCTGTTTGTTTACAACTTTGCCAAGAAAAATCCCGAAAAGGTAGCCTGCATCTACGCCGAGGCACCGGTTTGCGATTTTACCAGTTGGCCGGGCGGTTTTGGGGCCGGAGTAGGTAGCCCCAATGACTGGGCTAAACTGAAAGAGGTCTACGGCTTCAGTAATGATGAAGCAGCCAAAGCCTATAATGATCAGCCCATTAATAATCTGGAAGCACTGGCCAAAGCAAAGGTCCCCATCCTGCATATGATCGGCCTGGATGACCAGATCGTTCCGCCGAATGAAAACACTTATACGTTGACTGACCGCTATATCCAATTGGGTGGTCCGGTCACCGTCGTTCCTTGCACGGAAGGCGAGCAAAGTCTGCAAGGTCACCATTTCCCGATCGAAACACCCCGGCTGGTGGCAGATTTTATTCAATATCATTACTCCCGATATCTTCCGCTGGATGCCGCTGCCTATCACAAGCATCGCACCGGTCTGCAAAATGCCCGGATCCGTTTTGAAAAAGAAAAACAAGGCCGTGTAGCTTTTCTGGGCGGCTCCATCACTTATAACCCGGGCTGGCGGGACAGCATCAGCGCTTATCTCCAAAGGCGTTTTCCGGAAACGGAATTCGAGTTTGTTGCCGCCGGCATTCCCTCGATGGGCACCACGCCGGCCGCCTTCCGCCTGGAACGGGATGTTCTCTCCAAAGGGCAGATCGACTTGCTGTTCGAAGAAGCAGCGGTGAATGATGCCACCAACGGTCGAACCGCCGAAGAGCAGATCAGGGCCATGGAAGGCATTGTGCGCCACCTTCGCCTGGCCAATCCCCTGACGGATGTGGTGATCATGCATTTCGTTGATCCGGATAAAATGGCGGATTACCGGGCCGGGCGAGTTCCGGAAGTGATCCGAAATCATAATACAGTTGCTACCTATTACGGCATATCCACCCTCGATCTGGCCCGGGAGGTCACCGACCGGATCGACCAGGGAGAATTCAGCTGGGAAGCGGACTTTAAAGACCTTCACCCCTCTCCTTTCGGGCAAAGGATCTACGCCCGTTCCATGATCGGATTTCTGGAAGAGGCTTTCGCAGGTGAGTTGGCGACAAATGCAGCTTTGGCTCCTCATCTCCTGCCCACTCCACTAAATGCCGCCAATTATGACCGGGGGCGGTTGATCGATATTTCCAAAGCACAATTCAAAAAAGGATGGTCTGTCAATCCCAACTGGCAGCCGGAAGACGGCACCGGTACACGTCCTAACTACACCAAAGTACCCATGTTGATCAGCGATACGCCGGGCAGCAGTCTGCGTCTTGATTTTAACGGCAACGCTGTGGGTATTGCCGTAGCTGCCGGGCAGGATGCGGGTATGATCGAATACCGGATCGATAAAGGATCATGGCAACGGCTGAACCTATTTACCAAATGGAGCGGGATGCTACATTTGCCGTGGTATTATACATTGGCTGGTGGATTGGATAGTAGACACCATCAGTTGGAATTGCGCATTGCTTCGGATAAAGATGAACGGAGTACAGGACGGGTCTGCCGGATACGGTATTTTTTTGTGAATGGTAAAATGGAGTGAAATGTTGCGGGTACAGCCAAGGCCGAACCGGGTATGATTAGACTGGCAATTAAAATAAATAACGTTGCTCATATTTCATGGTTCCAGTGCTTCACTGTTGCATTGCCATGATCTCAGTGCAACAATGAAATATCGAATAGTCCATTGAGGAATACGTTCTTTTATTATCATGTTATAGATCTTTAACGGCAATTTACTATGCTCAAAATAACCGCTCTCCTACTAAACGTTGCGCTGGCATTCCAACTCCAGGCACAGATCTCTATATCCGGAACCGTCCTGAATGCGGACGATCTCAGTCCGGTCGATTTTGCCCATATCATTTTGCTCTCGCAACAACACCTCGGGGCCATTACGGATGAAGACGGCCGGTTCAGCCTCTCCTTACCTGAAAGGCTTTCACAAGACACCTTGGTCATCTCCAGGATCGGATATCAGCACTACTCCATTCCATTGTCCTCCCTTCATAAGGAAGGCGATGTATTGGTAAAATTGAAGCCGGAAGCATTCACCCTCAAGGAAGCTACCGTATTAGCGGACGGCGGGCTGAAACATCTGTTACGACGAGCGATGGCCAGGCGAACGGAGAATTATCCCAGTGAAAAACATCGACTGAAGGCATTCTTTCGGGAATATTCCACGGTTGATCACGCGTTCACCCATCTCTCGGAGGCCTTTATTACCTTCCAGGACGACAGCTATTCCAAATCCACCCTTCCCCGCCTCTATTTACAGGAATTGCGGCGAAGCCGGGATGAACGCCATCTACCTCCGCAACTGGCCCGGATGAGGAACAATGAGTGTATCCATAGTTTCGAATTCAACAACGTTATGAAGAACAGTCGGTTTAAATTTTTTCCACTCCGGAGTGGGGAGGCTTTCCTCGACAGTTGCCGTTTGACCTATCTGGGTGCTACTACCTCGGAAAAGGATACCCTGATCCGGATCGGCTATACCGATCTGAGATTTAAGGTCATCACTACCGATAAAAACCCCTGGTACTATGTTCGTGGCGAGATAGTGGTCAACAAGACGGATCTCGGTATTGTCGAATACCTCGGAAAATTCGGGCGAAATGATGATGAGAGCCCCTGGCAGGAAATTCATTATCAAAAAGTAGCGGGTAAGTATTATCCGTCCTATATAACCATTAATTTAAACATCACATACAATCAGCGAACTACCAACTATACCGTTACCAAGCAGTTTCATATCTATAAAGTGGAAACCGGAAAAAAGCAGTTTTCCAGCCTGAAAGGACAAAAGAGGATACCCGAAGAGCAAAGCCTGTGGAATATCCGATATACCTATCACCCCACATTTTGGAAGGACCATCCTGTTGTGCGGCAACTCCCTATCCATGGAACAATAACCGAAGTAATGGACCATCAGGACCTGGAACGGCAGTTTCGGGAAAGTGCACGGCGGGTGGAAGAGTGATTTTGGGTTGGGATGTGATCGTTCCGCGCTGGCTATACTGTTGGTTGGCGATAAATGTTTTTCGTATGCTTTCGCTCTCTGCCCGGCAGAAGACAAACGAATGATATTCCTAAAACAGCAGGTGTGAGTAGAAAGTGAAAAGCCAAGGCTTCTACCTTGGCTTTTCGGAAAAAACTAAACCCCAGTTATAATCTTTTAGAAAAAACGGAACTTCAACATTGTTTCCAGAACTAAAGTATTACATCTTTTGAGTTAAGAGACTGTTTTAAAACCCCTCACTGGGCTTCTTCGTTCATCCAGTATCCCGGCCACTTTCTTCCCTTACAAATCCCATAATTCACTATAGATTTCCCGGTGATAATCTATGCCATCTGCAGTGAATTATGGGATCATGTATCACCATTACTAATTTTAGTAAGGTAGAGTGAGATTATAGTCTGCCATAATAAGATTATACATTGAAAACGACACATTTCTGTGGTGAATTCGCGGATTTCTGTGATGAATAAAGTACTGTCGAGACGCTCCCCATCTGGTTCGTGGATCAGGAGACTAATCAATTTATTCAGCGGGGCTATTCCGGTTGACCATTTTCCAACCAACAAGAAATAAGCTGAATATTGGCATCGCTTAGTTTTGCCCGATCTTTTGGCATGGGATCATAGCCGGAAACTTGTTGAATGGCACCTAGAAAACGAGCTTTGTTACTTTCACTTACTACTAGCGCATAAGTACTTAAGTTGATCCCATTAGCCTGGGTACTGGCATTGTGACAACCGGAAGTAGCACAATTAGCATCAATAATTGATTTAATATCCTCAGTGTAAGTGGGAGTTAGCCCCGTACAGTCAAAAGTCTCTATCTCTTCTTTTCCGCAAGAGAGTAATAAACTCCCTAAACCTAAAATCATAAAAATCAAGTATTTAGCTGAAAGAGCAACAGTTGTTCCCATTCCAAGCAGGCTATTTTTGATAAATTTCTTTTTATCCATTTAATACGGTTTAATGAGGATTCACCAGTATAAGACACCTCATCACCGTTTGTACTCAAATTCCAGGTCTTCAAGCTTAAACTTTGTGAAGAACAGTCCTTTCTCTTTCAGTTTTATGACTTTATATCCGAATTGATATGATCTTCCATGCTAACGCTTTGGCTTCTTAAAGCTACTAAAAGTGACTGGCATGTGATTCGCTGAAAAAGCGTTTCTTGAACTGCCACAGTTCGACGTCGGCTACACCTACGAAAGTGCAATATGCTTTTAAGCCCTCTATCCTAGGTTCAGGGTAGTTTTCTTCCTATGTATTCGGTGAGCCACCCGATCCAGCGAGCGTAGACGTCCGTTGATCTGACCGGATCACTCGGAAAATGACCGGGACCGGGATAGGCTATAAATTGTACCGGCACATTATTGTCTCTTAAGGCGCCGTAAAGTTTATAGGACCCCGTAATGCTCACCCGGTAATCGGCGGTCTTGGACATGATTAAAGTGGGTGTTTTTAATTTGTTGAAGTGATAGATCGGGGATTTCTGATAAACATCCATCAGATGATCACCCACATAGGGCGATTCCGTTATGGCATGCCGGCGCATCCTGTTCAGGTCACTAAGGCTATACATGTCCGTATAATCCACGGGAGCGGCACCGGCCACGGCTGCCGCCCAGACATCGGGATAACGTCCGATCATCCAGGAGGTCATCCACCCTCCGTAAGACCAGCCGGAGACAGCTATTTTATCGGTATCGATAAATCCTTTTGCAATAAGTGCCTGCACGCCGCTCATGACATCCTCTCCGGGGCCTTCCGCCGCATCATTGGCTATGGCACTTTGAAAAGCATTGCCCAGGTTGTTTGAACCCCGGTAATTGGGTTGAAACACGATCCATCCCCGGGCGGCCATGATTTGCGGTACGATACTGAACGAAAGTAATGATGATGCAGTCGGCCCGCCGTGAATGAAGAGCACCAGTGGATACTTTTTCTTCGCATCGAAATCGGGTGGATAGGTGATTACGCCATTAGGGCGAAAACCATCGGTGCTTTTCCAATCGAAAATTTCCCGCTTCCCCTGCTTTTTTTCGGCAATAGGTTCATTAAAATGGGTTAACAATTCCGGTTTTGCCCGGATGTCGGCTTTAAAATAAAGTTCATCAGGCCGGTAGGACGTCTGGCCGGTGAAAAGAATACCTCCCGCCGCACTGAAAGACAGTTCTCCGGGGCCGGTCAGTTCACCAAACGGGATTTTGGTAAAGTCTTCGGTTTCATCGATGCTCCAATAAGCCAGCCGGTCCTGATCAGGTGCGCTGACCAGTAGTTGACCGTCAGGGATGAAAAAGGCATTTTGAATATTTCGATCGAGCTTTTGAGTCAGGTTTTTTACCTCCTTTTGTTGAAGATCAACCTCATAGAGATCTATTACCTGCTCCGGAGCGCCATTTCTTCTGTGGCCAAAAAGAACGGATTTTCCTTTTTTATGAAAAAAAGCAAGGCCACCGCCTGCTTTTCCCTGAAAAATTTTCTCAGCCGCTGCTCCATCCAGAAAGAGGCTGTAATATTCTCCCAGATCGGTATCTCCGGAATGTGAAGAAGGGAAACGGGTGACCAGTATTTGTTGCTCATCATCCGACCATTCAAGTCCTGACAGAGCAAGTTCAGTGGCTACGGTGAAATTATCCGGACTGAGCTTTTTACTTGCCCTGGTTGCCGGATCAAAGATCCAGACGGAACTGCCGACCGGAGCTTTGGTTTGCAGATAATCATCACTGCCTACTTCAAATGAATCATTGAAGGCTTCTGATCCCGACTTTTTTGATCCTGGATCAAAAGCGATAAAAGCTAAGCGCTTGCCCGTGGGGCTCCAGGCATATTTACGGATACCCTGAGGATGGTCGGTCAGTTGTTGTGCTTCGCCCCCGTTTATCGGCAAGAGAAAGACCTGGCTGCCATTTGCGGTGGAAGCGAGAAAAGAAATGTATTGCCCATCCCTGGTCCAGGCCGGGTCTCTGAGACCGTCCCTGGAGGAAAGTACGCTTTGTTTGCCATCTTGGATACTAATCCACCTCAGCTCCGTATCGAAGCTGTTTTGGTCATAATTTCTATAAGTTGCCAAAAATACGCCGGCTTTTCCATTGGGAGACAGGGCCGGGCTGGAAAGGCTCACGATGGCATTTAGATCGTCCAGGGTGAGCGTGGACTGGGCTGACGAATAGATAGATGGGATAAAGAGTAGTAGAAATACCAGGTGTTTCATCGATCATATTTTTTTTGATCACATCACCTGTAAGATACATTTTGATTTACAATCTGAATGCAAGCAGAGGAAATTTATATGACTACCTTTCTACGTTCGGGTTTCGCTTCAATATTCTTCATCTTATTTGATTGAAGATAGAAACAAGATTCCATTTATTTTACGCATGACTATTTTTAGGCGCTATTAAACCTTTCGCATTTTGCTCGGCAGAAGAGGAAATTCGGTTTAGTTTTTAATTGTATTTGATGTTTTTAAAGGCTGAATAATTACGATAGGCTTGATTTCCTCATCATTGCACGAATTGCATTTAACTTTTTCAAATCCATTCACAGCATTAAATGTCAACCCTGATGTTTTTGCACTTTTATGCGAAATTTTTCCACAATTAGCACAGATTTGACCTTGTATATTATCTTTATGATGCCATCTGCTCATAATGTAATCTTTATAGGTTATTGGTATTCCAGAAAATCCGATCTTAGTCCAATCGCAAATAAATTCGGATGAAACTGGCAAGACCTGGTTTTTGCCCATCATGAGTCTCTCCACTTTTACGGGTAATTTATCTATTTCTTCTTGTGTTGGATTTCTTTTTGGCTTTGCGTTTTTTCCAATGAAAAAGCTAATTACGATTAAGAAAACGCCAAGTATAACCGTAAAGGGATACCATTTCTCCTGAAAAATAACACTAAAGAGATTGAGTAAAAGGGCAAATGCCCCTATTAAAAAAACGGTTGCCATACTACTGTAATTCTTCATAGATTCAGGTTTAGATAAGATGTCAATGATAAAATTCCCACGATTTATCCTTCTCTTGCTTGAACCAGCCGAGATCGAGCACAGTCAGTATTTTACTACAATTTCGACATTTCTTTGGCTGCTTAAAATATGAGGTATCAACCTGAAAAACGTTGAAATATTCGCATCATCAAGTTTACCTTTACACTTAGGACAGATAGTGAGCTTTGCCATTTTTTCTTTGTAAGAAACTCTTTTTACAAAAGAAAATCAATTGGCTTCGATTAAAGATATCTATTATTAGAAATAGATAACAATTTCACTGAACAGACTTTCCGTTCCCTTAAATGCGAAATCCACCAGTACTTCTCCTTCTCCAATCCAGTATTTCGCGAGGAATTAGTGCACAATTCGACCAATACCTTTCCGAAATAACAGGTATATGCGAAAGATTTTGATAGTATGAACGAAAGAGTAGCAAAAGTTTCATCCAACCAAACGAACCGTTAGGCGTCGGCTATGCCTCCGCCCTAGCATCATCAAAACTCAGTTTTGCCGGCCATTCCAAATAAACGCCTTACCTTTAGCACTTACATCGCTGTTACAACCCAGGCCAAAATGAGCAAACCCATCAAAAGTAGTCTACTCATTTTTTCCATTATCTTTTCCTCAACGGTCTGTCTGTTCTCCCAAACCGACACCATCCCCGCCGATGAGATCCCCGAGCCCATCCAGCGGGTACTGGAAGATTACCTGCAGAACAGCGACGAAGAAGGTGAGTTTGACTTCAATACCCTCTACGAAAACCTGGAACGCTACCGGGAAGACCCACTCAACCTGAATACGGCAAGTGAAGCTGACCTGCAAGATCTCCGCCTGATCTCCGACATCCAGATTACCAACTTTTTGCAGTACCGGGAAGTGGCCGGAGAACTGGTCTCCATTTATGAATTGCAGGCGGTACCCGGTCTCGACCTGGTCACGATTCAGGCACTCCTACCCTACGTTGCCATCACCGGAGATACCGATGATTATCAGGAATCGATCGGCAATATGATCACCGGAGGGCAAAATGAGCTGTACCTGCGTTGGAGCCGCATCCTCGAACCACAACGCGGATATGAGCCTTTGGCTGAAGGAGAGACCGGCAGCCGTTACGAGGGTGATCCCAATCAACTCTACCTTCGTTACAAACACAGCTTCAGTAATCGAATGAGTTTCGGGTTCACCGCCGAGAAAGACCGGGGGGAGTCGTTCTTTCGGGCTTCCAACCAAAAAGGGTTTGATTATTATTCCGCTCACTTCTATTTGCGGGATTACAACCGGACATTAAAAGCCCTCGCGCTGGGTGATTATACCATCAGTCTGGGTCAGGGTCTGATCCTGTACTCCGGCTTTGGATCCGGCAAAAGTGTGCTGGCCACTTCTGTCAAACGTGGTGGTCGGGTGGTGCGCCCTTATTCTTCGGCCAATGAAGCCAATTTTATGCGGGGCGCGGCAATAAGCCTTAATCTGGCGGATAAATGGGATGTCACCGCCTTTGTTTCTTACCGGGGCCGGGACGGCAACCTGACGGTCAGTGATACCCTGGATGCCGATCAGCCGGTACTGAGCTTCACTTCACTGGACATCGACGGTCTGCACCGCACCCCGAATGAGATCGAAGACCGGAATGCGCTGCATCAGCTTTCCTTTGGGGGTAGCGTCAAATATTACCTAAACAAAGGACATGTAGCGATCAATGCACTAACGGACCGGCTGGATAAAACCTTAGTCCGACAGGTACAGCCCTACAACCGGTACTATTTCAGAGGAAACAGCATTACCAATGTTAGTCTGGACTACGCCTACCGCTGGCGCAATTTCCACTTCTTCGGAGAAACCGCTACCGATGATCGGGGAAGTCTAGCCACGCTCAACAGTCTGGTAGCCGGTCTGGACCCCAAAGTTGATCTTGCCGTTTTGCATCGTCATTTTCCACGCGATTACGTGGCCCTGAATGCCAACCCTTTCGCTGAGACCAGTGGAGCCCGCAATGAATCAGGGCTTTACCTGGGCCTTATTGTCCGTCCGGCATTCGGCTGGCAACTTAGCGGTTATTTTGACCTGTGGCGTCATCCCTGGCTGCGGTTCAATGCGGATGCGCCGAGTGGAGGGTATGAATACCGCTTCCGGCTTACGCATTTCAAAAAGCGAACCTACGAGGCTTACATTGAGGTGAGAGATGAAGTGAAAGGGAAAAACATCACCGTTTTTGAAAACAAAACCGACTGGCCCATGCCATCCCGCATCTTTCAGGCACGGCTGCATCTGGCTTACCAACTCTCCAAGAGCCTGGAGTGGCGCAGTCGCCTGGACGTCGGATTTGCCGACAATGAGATCAATAACCTACAGCAAGGTTTCGTCATTTACCAGGATCTGTTGTTCCGGCCCATTGGGTTCCCATTGTCATTCACCACCCGTTTTGCACTGATGGATACCGACGGATATGCAATCCGTTTCTATTCTTACGAAAACAACCTGTTATACAGCTTCTCCATTCCGGCCTACTACAACCGGGGCAGTCGCTGGTACATCAATCTGCGCTACAAAGGCATCCGCAATATGACCATTGAGGCCCGGATCGCGCAAACGTACTGGTGGAATCAGGAAAGTTTCGGTAGCGGACTGGAAACCATTGACGAGCCAAAGCGGACGCAGGTGGCGGCGCAGATCAAGTATAGGTTTTGAGTCGATAGTCTGTAGTCAAGTTTTGGAAATACGCGAGAAACGGGTTAGCTCGATTCGATGTATCCGTTGCCAGTTAGTCAACGGATCAACCGGCAACGGACTATCGTCAAATGGCGCACTAATTGTCAAATCCTACAAATAATCCTGGCTGGGCAGCGTCGACTTTTGCTCGTCAATGACGATCGTATCCGTCCAGCGATCATGCCAACCATCATCCGCACTACCCAAAAAGCTAAAAGGTTCGAAAGGTACAATGCGGGAGAATGATCTTTTCACCAAGGTGTTGAAATCGGGTTCGCTGCCGTCGGTCATGACCGTCCTGGTCTTAGTAATGTACTTACCGATGGTTTTCCCCTTCAGTCCGCCTTCCATCAGAATGTAAGCCACAGCGTACAGCAGCATCCCTACAAGGCGGTCGAGCAGGCCATCACTGTCCAGAGACATGATCCCGATCAGATCAAAAATGATAAAGATCACCATGGCGAAGATGCCTACAGGAATGTAGTCGATCAGAAAGTTAGCAAAGCGTTTTCCTTTGGAAGCCGGCACTAATTTAACTTCCTGAAAGCCGGCATCATCGAGTAACTGGGTTTCCATATTATTGATTTTAAGTGTTTAAAGCCTGTTGTATCAGCGAGATGCTACTTTGAGAAAGCG
>JAGQXH010000320.1 GCA_020436695.1 Lewinella sp.
GGAAACGCAGAAGCCAGGTCTTACAAAAGAGAATGTAAGTCACCAGTGGAAGCACCATGAGCAATCCGACAATATCGTGGGTCTGGATCTCTCCCCAGAAGATAAAGATAAGCACTGCGCCACCAGAGCGTTATCGGTATCAGACAGCATTAGAGCCCCCTGATCTTATACGCTACTACCCGGTTATCGAAGAAGGTAGGAACCAGTAGTAACTGTTTCTCCGCTACGACTTCGATATCGGCCGAATTGACTTCCAGTGCCCGGGTATCGAGCATCTCCATCTGTTTCCAATCCTTATCCAGATACCAGATCTGGCCGTTCCAACTAGACACAAAAAATCCGTCGCCGTATTTTTCGATACCGTCGCCGCCCGGCATGCCTTCCCCTACCACTGTAAGTGAGGTGTTGGCAGGGTTGAAAGAAAACAGGTTTCCGGAACCGAAACCAGCAAACAGTAAGTGATCACCATCCACAAAAACACCGTTTAGCCCACCGATGGCCGTATCCTGTACCAACATAGTCACTTCCGTACCCATTACTTTGTAGGCCGTACTGGTCTGGCTGTCACTAAGATAAACAGCCCCATCCGGGCCAACCGCCACATCGTTCAGATTTTTAGAAGTGCCAATGGGCATTTTACTAATAATTTCACCGCTTTCCACATCGATAGATACGAGTCGGTCATTGTCATTCACGTACAGGGTATTACCACTCATTCCAAGTCCTTTCGGACCATTGAGCCCGGTCACCCATTTGCGTTCCAGGATATTCCCATCGGGATCAACTTTCGCGATAAACCCGTCACCATCATTGGACCAGGGAGGCACCGCCCCAATACAGGAAACGTAAAATACCTCCCGAGCCGCGTCGTAGAGTACAGATTCCGGGGTAGTCAGTAGTGTGTCGGTTGCCCAAACTTCTTCCAGATAAACGCTATCGGAAGGCATAGCCGCATCCATTTCCGTGGTTTCTTCTCCTGGATCAGTCGCATTTTGACAAGCTGAGACGATCAACAAGCATAGCATACTCAATACAATAAACTTGTGCATAATAGTATATGTTTTAAGGGTCATAAGGTTCTATTATTTCTTCCTGAGAACCGCCGCCCAGCCTCCTCCCGGGGCCATGTGCAGGTTCAGGATATCGGTATTGCTCACGTTCTGTATTTCGATCTTATAATCTTCCGCATATCTATCGGCATTGATCCCGTCCTTAAAAACGGTCACTTCATAGTTACCGGCCGGTAGAAAAGACAGGTCTACGGCAAAATCCCGCGCTTTCCAGTCCGTCATGCCACCGATATACCAGTCGTCGCCCTTTTGCCGGGCTACCACGATATACTCCCCTACCCTGGCTTCCAGCACATGCGTATGATCCCAGGTAGTGGGTATCCGGGAAATAAAGTGTGCCGTATGCTGATCTTTGAGGTAAGCACTCGGCGAATCGCACAGCATCTGCAGCGGTGATTCGTACACAACATACATGGCTACCTGATGGGCACGCGTACCCAGGCTCATGGGCCGGGCAAAATTAATGGCATAACCGCGAGCCAGGGCGTTGTGCATGGCGCCCGGCGTATAATCCATTGGCCCCACGGCATTACGAATGAAAGGCAGCGTTACATTATGCACAGGAGTGATGTAATCCGCCCATTTATTGTGCTCCGCACCGCGAACACCTTCATAACTGATCACATTCGGATAAGCACGGCGTAGTCCGGAAGGCTTAAAAGCACCGTGGAAGTCCACCAGCATATTGCGTTCAGCACATTCCCGGGCAATGTCTTCGTAGGAATTGGTCATATACTGATCGGCTCTTTGCATAAAATCCACCTTTACGCCCTTGGCGCCCCAGCCGGCGTAGGTATCGAGTATCTTTTCCAGATTTTCGTCCAGCGGCTTCCACAGGCACCAGAGGATCACTCCTACTCCTTTTATCTTGCCATAACGGATCAGCTCCTTTACATCAATATCTGGATTATTCTCCAGTATCTCGGTGGTGGATTTGGTCCAGCCTTCGTCCAGGATGAGGTATTCCAATCCATATTCCGAGGCGAAATCGATGTAGTATTTGTAAGTGGCGGTATTGAGTCCGGATCTAAAATCCACGCCGTACACATTATTGGCATTCCACCAGTCCCAGGCAATCTTGCCGGGTTTGATCCAGGAGGTTTCCTGCAATACCTGCGGACGTGAGAGCTGCAATACCGTATTCTGTTCGATCAGCTCTCCGTCATCGTCGGTGATCACAAAAAAGCGCCAGGGATAGGTGCGGGTGCCTTCCGTAGCGGCGATATAGGGATATTCTTCCTTGATGACGATATTGCGGTCTCCTCCTCGGGGGCTAGGTTCGGATGACTTGATCACTTTGGGAAACTGCGCACTCAGGGTATTGCTCCCACTACCGGCCAGGAACATATGCGGATAGTTGAACACATCGGCTTCAGAGTACAATACCCGTACGTCATCTTTCAGGTTGAACAGGATGGGCAAAGAAGCAAATTCGCCGGCTTTAATGGTATCAATGGCCTTCAGGAAATAAGAGCGCTCATAGTGAGAATACATCGACTCTTCTTGCGGGAAATAGCTGGTAGTGCCTTCCGGAAAGGTGACCTGCATTTGCTCGGCGTCCACTTCAATTTCTCCTTTACGACTGCTTACAAAACGATAGGCCACCGCGTGATCATACACCCGGAAGTGCAGGGCAAAATCGTTTTTGAACTGCAATTGCAGCTCCTTATAATTGTTCTCCACGGTTTGTTCTTTGACCGGCACCACTACTGCAAAACTACCCGTTTCTTCCACTGTTTTTTGAGACAGTAATTGCGGGCGGGCTCCCAGATCCACACCATTCACCGTCATACCGACGGCTACTTCCGGTAGTATAACCTTTCCATATTTAGAAACCGACCAGTTGATGGTATTCCCAATCGAAACGCGTAGCCGGGTACGCCCGTCGCGGGAGGTAACTTCCAGGTCCTGAGCGTTGATCGTCAGGGCAAACAACAGTAAGAGGATGGTATAAATTGGAATAGTAAGACGATTGAAGGATCTCATTTCTTTATGTTTTGTTCTTGAATGTCGTGCAGTTTTTATAGAGGGGGCTAAGGTCGCAAAGATTTGGGAAATGGGGATGTTTGGAGATTTGGACTTTTGGATGTTTGGACTTTTGGATGTTTGGACGTTGGGATTTAGGGATGTTTGGACGTGGGGCTTTTGGAGATTGCGATTCATCCAAATAGCCCATCATCCCATTACGCATATTCATAAAAAGTAGTGATTTCCCGAAACCCAAGCCTTTCATAGATCCCGATCCCATCTTCTGAGGCTTGCAATATCGCTTGTTGATAACCATCCCTCAGGGCCAGGTTCAAGGCATAGGTCATCAGTGCGTTGCCGATGCCCCGACCGCGGAAAGATAACAAGGTAGCCAGGCCGTACAATCCTATGGTTTCCCGGTCGGAAGCAAAAATTTCTACGACACCGGCCGGTGTATTACCCTCATAACAAAGGGCAAGGCGGATCTGATTTTCCGGATCGAGATAATGAGCCGCAGTACGTGCATAATATTGGCGAACGTGCTCATCGGGCGGGTCCCAGTTACGGGCGATGATGTCGGCAAATTGCCGGACATCATCTTCCGTACGGGCCAATCGTATGCTGGCATGCAGGGGATGGGTGATCTCCCGGTAATGGTTAAGATCCAGTACCATACCCGGTTCTGCATTTTGCCGGGTCAGTCTCAGCTCGTTAAACAGGTACGCTACCTCCGGACTGAGTTGCTCCCGGTTGATCCAGAGACAATAGGCAAATTGTTTGTTCCGGAAGTGATCGAGGATCAGCTTTAGATCAGCAGCCTGGAATTGCCCGGTATCAGTCAGGTGAATGATGTTGAAGGTGTCGCAGGAAAGGCCGCTGTCTATGCAGGTCAGCCCGGGCCGCTGTACAACCTCTATGCCGGCAGTCAAACGAGGAATGCGGGTGGCGTGGAGGTTGAAGTTATGGTCGAGAATATTCAGCATGACTATCTGGTCAAAACCATACGTCTGGTTTCCAGCGCTTGTCCGTCGAGTACCAGGGTATAGCTGTAAGTACCCGGGCTCAACGTCTGGGCTTCCAAAAGTGTTTTACCGGCTCCACGCACTTCAATGACCATCGTTTTCAGCAATCTGCCCGATACATCTAAGATATGCAATTCTGCTTTTTGCACCGTCTCGGGAATGAAGTAGCGGATCGCGGTGGTAGCGGTAAAGGGATTGGGCTGATTCTGCTCCAGGCGGGCAGCACTCACCTCCAGCGTCGAAGTAGCCGATGATCCGGATCCGGCCGCCAGTTCCTTTACTATCAACTCCAGTGCATCGAGCCGGGACTTCAATTCGGCGTTTTCCCGTCTTATTTGTGTGTTCTCACGCTCCAGACGGGTGATCTTACCGATCATTTCCTGGTCTCGGGAGTTGAGTTCCTGCACCGATTTCACCAGCGGCACCACAAACGTACCGTAGCGCAGGCCGTAATTATCTTTCGGGTTTTGCGGCCGGGTCACTCCGCTAAAGCTGGCAAAGCCCGTCTTTTTTACGGCCGCGTCTACCTCCTGGGCGATGAATCCGGAATATACCCGGCTGGAGGTGACCGCTTCGCGCTCTTTTTGTTCAGCTTGCTGCTCCGGACTAAGTGGAGTTACCCGCTCCCGGTCCGGACGGATAAAATCATTGTATTTGGCCACATCGAAGGTGTAACTGATGGGCCGCAGGGCGGTAATAAAATCCAGGCCCTTGATGTCTTCTTTGATATTGTCCTTGAAGCGCCCGTCGGATGGGAAACTCCAATCTACCGGGCCTTCTACCACCGAAACAAGGCTATTACCGACCCGGACCTTATACGAAGCATTGGCGAAAGCTTGGTCCCCCAGCACCGTGGCATGATTTACATCCGTAGAGACATCTGCAGCATAGCCGAGCATGACGTTAAAGGCTCCGTCGACGTTATTTAAGCCCGAACCAATTCCAAGGAACGTGTTATAATAACCTTGCACATTATTCGTGCCGGCTGCATATCCAACAAAGGTATTTCCTTCCCGTGTTGCCTTTTGTCCAGTTCTCGATCCAATAAAAGTATTGCTACTGCTGGTAAAATTAGGATTGCCCGTAAAAGCTCCTAAATAAGTATTGAAAGCTTGGAAATTGCCGGGCTTTCCCGTCTTCAGACCAATAATGACCGAAGTAGTATCCTGTGGCCCGGCCGACAGGAGTAAGGGGCCATCTACTCTTATGCTATCGGATACGTGCAGCATCGCCCGCGGCTGATTGGTACCGATACCGACCCAACCGTCGGAAGTGATCCGCATGCGTTCGGTAAAGCCGCCCTCATCGGTGGCAAAGCGAAACGGGCTGCCGGCCTTCCACAGTATAAATGGATTAGGATCATTTAAGCGCCCCGAGAAGAAAAGTAAGCGCTGACTCAGGTCTGAATTGCCGATCTGCAATAGCCCACCTCCATCTTCACTGTCACCGCGAATATCCAAACCGAATTCGGGGGCATTGGTTTGAATGCCGATCCGATTCTGCGTTATTTTGACCTGGGCAGTTCCAGCGTTTAGCAGGGCCAGGAAGAACAGGAACAATAACGATGTGGTTAGTCTGGTTTTAGGTTTCATGTTTATTTGATTTCATGTAGTAAAGAGATATCCTAATGTAGGACTATTTTACCAGACTGCCACTGTCTGAGAGCTCCGGACACTTCTCCTAAAATTCAGGCAAAAGGTTCAAAACAATCGTAATTGCGCTGCCGGTAGATCTTTCCATCCTTAAACTCAAAGAATTGGGCGAAGTAGGCTACCATATCCTCTCCGGCACTCAGGTTACCTACCGGTAGCTTCTGGTTTGTTTGATTAAAAGTGTTCAAAAGAAAGCTTTGTTACGGCCCAATCTCTTTCCCCTTCTTCCACAATTAATAAGCCCGGAATGGTACTATCCAGCGCCCCTACCAGTTTTCCATTATTATTCCAAAAGGCACTTTGCCCGCCTGCTTCCAGATTCCAGGAGGTGCCGCAATAGTTAGCCATGAGTACCTGCATCTTATGCCCGACGGCATAAGCAGGGAGCAAACGATGGGCCTTTGGAATGCCGCCAGGGGTAAAAAACAGACT
Organism: Lewinella sp.; assembly: GCA_020436695.1. Taxonomy (GTDB): domain Bacteria; phylum Bacteroidota; class Bacteroidia; order Chitinophagales; family Saprospiraceae; genus Flavilitoribacter. The sequence continues at coordinate 6,145 of JAGQXH010000320.1, forward strand.
GGCCAGGTAAACCATATTACCCGCTTCAGCCGCCCGTTCGGCATGTATGGCATGATCTATATCCGCACAGATGGCCAGACCACACTTCTTCCGGGCGATCCTGACCTGCGGATTATGAACCAAAGACGGCTGAAAGAACAATTCTTCCCCCTCGTGTAGAAATTGTTTGGTGTAGATGCGAACCGAATAATCCGGTTGCAGAATAAAAGCCCCAATGTGAAAACTTTCGTCCAGGCGGATCGGCGCCCCGGCAATGATGGTGATCTGTTTCGAAACCGCCAGATGACGCAGGGGTTCCAATGCCGGATCATCTTCCGCAAAAGCCATTACTTCGGCCTGGTCACGCTCGTAGCCGGTCAGAGACATCTCAGGAAAAAGAATAAGCTGTGCTCCCTGATCTGCGGCCAGTTCGGCAAATCGGCAGTGATCATCCAAGTTAGCGGAAATGTTATTCCGATGAGGAAGGGTTTGGGCGGCGGCCAGGATCATGGATTAAGCTTAACTAAGGTTTTATACGGTGTAAAACTAATTACTTCCGTGTTATTCTTTATTGGATAGCAAACTTTTGAGCTGCTCCCGTAATTCTTCTCCCCAAAGATAATTCGCAACGATCTTTCCTTTCGAATCTATCAGAAAATTATCCGGTATGGTATTGATACCGTAAATAATCCCGGCGGTACTGTTTCTTCCCTTCAGATCGCTGACGTGGGTCCAGGAAAGGTGGTCATTGAAAATTGCCTTCATCCATTCTTCACGCGAAAAATCCAGCGATACGGAGACAATACGGAATCCACGGTCGTAAAATTCCCGGTAGAGCTCAACCAATTCGGGGTTCGATTTCCGACAGGGGCCGCACCAGGATGCCCAGAACTCCAAAAGGGTGACTGTCCCAAGATGGTCCGAGAACTTGACTGTATTTCCGTCCGGGTCGCTCATCTGAAAATCAGTGTAAGGATCTCCCACCGCATGATCTACATTGATCTCCAAATATTTTCTGATGCGCTCACCGTAAACCGAAGTCTGGTTAGGGACAGACAGAGCGTTGTATAATTCCCGAACCCTGGCCTTTCCCACATTCTGGGAGTAGCCTGCCAACACAGCTGCACTAACCCGGTTATCCGGATATTCGGCGATGAATTGTAATGCCAGTTCAATCTGCTCATCGTAATCCTCTGTAGTGGCCAGACGAGCGTAAAGTATTTCCGCTTCTTCCTGCGTTTTTGAGCCGCGAAGGGTCGCCTGGCCGAAATCGCCCAAACCGGCATCCAGGATCATATCCGTATCCTCCAACCACAGTCCTCCTTTGCTCAGCGCATAATCAGGGGAATGCAGGTAAAAATGAGCCGGCACATCAGGTAACGTTCCGGTAAAAAAGAAGCGGCCGTCAGTGACTTCCGTTGAATCAAAGATCGCATTAGTCACCACATCCCGGAGATAGAGTTTGGTGCCATCAGCACCCGGCACGGCTAGTCCGGTAAGACTATAATGCATAGCCGGCTGAGTACGGGTGGATCGACAAGAAAGTAGCAAAAGCAGTAAAAATATAAATTGAGAGAGGGGCAATCCGGTATAGATCTTATTGCTGCTAAGTGTACGCAGAATGGTCATCAGCTCGTTTTTTGGTGAAGAGCGCTAAATACTTATAACATTCACTTTGCATCTAAAGATGATAATATTCTTTAGAGGGTTGGTCGTTGTTTACAATAAGAAATCAACATGCCCGGTTACTCCCGAAACACCGTCTTTACCAGTCCATTCCGGCGCAGATACAATTTTGCATGCTTCAGATCAAAAATGAGATTGAACCGCTTAAGCACATCGCCACCCATGACGCTCATTTTTTGCCGACCGATAGCCCCATCAAAAAAGCCGACGGGGATATTATCAAAGGAAAGGTAGCCCACCATGAAAGCCGGCAAGATGGCTTTCAGGGTTTTCAGTTCATTGCCGTAAGAATCTTTCAGTATAGTACTGTCGGTGATCTCCAGTTCGTTGGTCAGGCTATGCTCCGCTACAAATTCATCATCCAGCAAAATAGCACCGCTGTACCCGGAATGAATGAGAAAACGGTTGGATAATACCTGATCACCGACCACAATACTGCCGTCAATAAATGGCAGACCATTCTCTACGGTCAGATCCAGCGCCGTATAGCTATCGTCAATGGCCGGAAGTTCCTCGTACAGGATCAACTGCCGGGCTTCATAATCGAGTTCTACAATCCGGTCAGCGAACATAAACAATCCCACTTTGCCGTCAGTGGTCTGCCCGGAATGCTCATTTTCCCAAATGGTAACCCCCTCCCACTGTTGCCGGCCGATCTGCAAGCGGTTATCCCGGCTGTACCTGCTGTCACTCGCGCCACCCCAGCTTTGTACTGTATCCCGGTCGTTGTAATGTATACTTTTCAATTTTTCACCGGCCGATCCGATCAGAGTCACTCCGCTTGCAGCCGTATGCAACATTAAGCGAACGGTGTCGGTCTCATTCAATACGGCGTTCACAACGATATTGTTGTAATCAGTCAGTTCGAAGGAGATGGTATCGGGAAGCGTTGTTTGCGTCATTAGCGGCTTTTCCCCAGCAAACTGTTTTCCCGGCTCGGAAACCATATCCGGCTCAACGCCAACGGAACTGACAAAAAGTATTAAGAATAAAAAATGGAATACATACATGAGCTGAGCTGTTTTTAGGTGACGATCAATTTTTTGGAAATCTCCCCTTGAGCAAATTTAGATATTTTGTTCTTTAGATCGGGTCCGTAATGAAACGGTAGAGCAATTCCGAATAGTTTTCGGCAGCCATACTCCGCGCCATTTCTTCGGCCTTATGCTTATAACGTGTATTATTAAACAGATCCAGTACTTTGGGTTCCAGATCACCGGTGTTCAATTTGTCGACCCGGATGCCTTTCGGGCCGGCACCCTGTTCCGCGACCAGATTATTCCAGACAAACTGATCAATAATGTGTGGAATGATCATAGTGGCGCAGCCGTGTTTGAGGCCCATATGCGTTGTACCCGAGCCGCCGTGATGGATAATACCATATATCTTCGGCAACGCCCAATCGTAAGGGATCT
>JAGQXH010000321.1 GCA_020436695.1 Lewinella sp.
TATTCGAGGTGGCTACCTCACAACCCAGTCCGTTGCAAGTGTATTTGACCAGGTATTGATAATTGCCGGGAGCCAGATCAGCAGTGACGACCAGCTCCGTAGTAAAGTTACCTGTAGCAATCCACGTGCCGGAGGTGCCCACCCGGCTCCACCACTGTGGCTGGTTGCAATCCAGGCCACCGCTCAGGGAGGCAGTAAGCGTACGTGTTTCCCCTTCACAAATACCAATGGGCAAAGTTGGCGGGTCGGCATTTTCTTCGCTGATCGTGACGCTGGGGTCGGCTGTCACATCAACTGTTATTTCAGCCGGAGCAGAGGTGCCGCAGTCATTCAACCAGCGCACGTAGTAGGTGGTAGTGACATCAGGCGATACTTCTATTTCCGCTCCGTAATCAAAAGGCGCACTATTCGGATCATTGGAAGTATACCAGGCCCATTCCCCTACGATCTCTTTAGCGGTAAAAGAACGGTTGTAGGCTTTAAAATTCCGGATGACAACCTCCGAACCTCCGAACCGCAGGTAGCCGCTGCCTTCACTTTTAGGATCGGGTACGCTAGCGGACTCCACGAAGTGACCGTCAACATAAAGTGTAAAGAGCGGCCCGTCTTTGACGCCCACTATGCTGTGCCACTGATTGACCCCCAGATCGGCCCCTGTAGCTACGCCGTAGTTGCCGGGACTGTAGCGCCAGTGGATGCCGTTGTTCCAACGATGTCGGAAAATGCCCGGGCTCCGGTCGCTATTGAGCGGGTTGAAGTAAAAGATCCGGTGATAGGCCAGTTCGTCGAAGCCGGAGTTATACTTGATATCGAAAGAAATGGTGTGCTCATCGGTATCCAGTATGTCCGTATAGGGCGAGGCGTAGGCAGAACTGTTGGTGAGTTGTAAGCCTTCGCCGGTCAGGGTGCCGCCCGAGCCCGTCAGGTGCAGACTGCCGAGATGATCATTGAGGTCGTTCTCAAATGGATAGAACACCTGTAAGGAGGCGTCTTCTGTGGTAGCATCTTCCACCCGCAACTGGATGGTGCCGCCCGAACAGACGGGCTCCGGGGTGCCCGTGATAGTGGGCACACGTTCGTTGGCATTTATGTTGATGGTGATAACATTGGATGTAGCCGTCCCACAGCTTTCACTGCAAAAGTATTTGGCCCGGAAGTGATAGATGCCGGGATCCAAATCGGTTGGCACCGGTATCGTGTTGCCGGTATTGGTGCCGCTAACCGGCTCCCAATCTTCGGTACCGTCCGGCTTTATTTCCCATTTTACAGTGGTACATCCTATGCCTCCGCCGGTTGAGGCAGTGAGATTCGTGGAATTACCGACGCATAGATCGGTGTTGCCGGCGGTTATGTCAATGGAAGGCGGCGTAACTACGGAAATAGTATGATAGGCCCAGGCAGAATAGGAGCAATTGCTTTCCCAACGTACGTAATAGGTAGTTGTAGCGGTGGGTAAAACATCAATGGTTTGCCCTGTACCAATAGGAGGGCTGCTGCCGGAATTATTGGTATACCACACCCAATTGCCACCGATCTCATCGTAGGACAGGGAGCGGCTGTAGAATTTGAATTCCTTGATAACTACCGCTGCATCACCAAATACCAAAGGGGCACCGGAGGTCGTGTAGGTGTTAGAAAGGGTGACCTGCTTTTCGAGCTGCCCGTCGACGTATAGCTTGAAGTCTTGCCCGGATTTACGGCCTACAATGTGGTACCACCGATTGAGCGTCAGATTAAAATCTCCGAATGAACCCTTATTCTGGGAGTCGTACTGCCAGTCGATCCCCATATCATTAGCCCGTTTCCAGATGCTGGGACTTTCCAGATTGCTGGGTTCGAAGCTGAAGATCTTTTGCCGGCTACCGTTGGGTGTTTCCAGGAATTTTAGATAAAAGGACACCGTCTGGTAGTATTGGGCACTGGAAATGACGGGCGAAGAAATAGCAGTTCCACTGGACAACAGTTGCAGGCCACCGCCGGTGAGAATACCCCGGTCACCGCTCAAGTTCCTGTTATTTCCGGAATGATCGGCCATATCTGCCTGGAAAGGATAATAGGCCTGTAGCGCTTGGCTCGCTTGGGTGCTACCGTCATTAACACTGAGAGAAACCAAAGAATTTCCGCAGGTCATAGTCGCAGCGGTAGTGATTTCGGGCTCGGCATCATTGGTGGAAGGGGCACTCACGTAGAAACTGACAATGTCGGAATCCGTACAGTTATTGGCATCGGTTACGGTCACAGAGTAATAGGCCGTGCCGCTATTGGGTGTTACCGTGATCTGAGAGGTAGTTTTGCCGTTGCTCCAGTCGTACTCGTAGGGGCCGGAACCGTAGCGGACATCAGTTTTCAGCGTTATTTCGGTACCCTGGCATATACTGCCGTTACCGCCGATAATATCGACCTGTAGCTGACTACAGGAATACTGCTGATCGGACTGAGTGGTGATGGTGCCGGCATTGACACAGGTTTCCGTCCCGTCGTCACACAAGGTGCAAACCTGAGTACTGTAAGTGGTACTGGACTGTAAGCCGGTAATAGCAGCATTAGTGGAATTAAGCCCTACGGTTGTCGAACCGTTATCCGAACCTCCCACCTCTGAATATCGTAGGATATAATTCTGTATATCGGATACATCGGTAGGGTGATTCCAGTATAATCGCACGCTGGAATTGGTGATATCGCTGGCCGATGGATCGCGCACCGGTTCACAATTTTGCGGAAGTGGGATCTCAAAGTCATAAAAGGCATAAGGCGTATTGCCGCAAAAGTTGTCTTCGGCCACCAATATGGCGCGATAGGTATATCCAGGGGTTAATTCATCGGTAATGGAAGTGCTGGAACTCGGAATGTTGGGATTCCCACCCACATTCCCGGAATAATCGATGGTGCCGTCGGGAAGTATGTAATTAAACCGGAGGCTGTATCCTTCTGAAGGTGGGCCGCTCACCGGATGATCCCAGGTGACTATCACATCACCGGTCGTATAGGAGATCACTGTCAGGTTCTGTGCAACTGGACAATCACCGGCAGCCGCCGGAATTAGTGAAGAATAAAGGAAAGTATGCCCGGAAAGGTGAGGCGAGGAATAAGTAAGCGTACTAAACGAAAGGGCGGACATTGCCATAAAGGCAACGTACCTCATCAGAGATCGCAATAGGGTCATGAAGGTCGGTCTTTATCAGAGATTACAATTATAGTTTCTTAAATACGGCTGTAAACATAGAGACATTCTGGGGGTATTAAGAACTTTTTTTCATTTTTTTTTTTTTTCATTTGTTTCTTTTGTTTGATTCCCAATGGTTTATGTGTTAAGTCGTAAGGTGATCAGCAATCCCCTATTTGAGATTTCACGAAAGAGTTTGGTGCCTGAAACCTGCCAGATTTTGCTAATCTGGCAGGTTTATACCACCTGAAATCATCAATCTCTAGCGGTAGTTCTCCAAATAGGGTTGGGAACTGATCTTGCCACTCCAAGTAACAGGATCAGTCAGCAATAAACCATAGGATGCCTTCGAGCCATCCTATGGTTTCTCAAAAAACAATCGTCTTATTCCGGTAAGGCAATATCCGGTGCTGCAATTCCAGCCAGATGCCCTCGGCCAATACCACCTTCTCCAGATTCTTTCCCTTTCGGATCAGATCATCGATGGAATCCCGGTGCGAAATAGCCACCACATCCTGCGCAATGATCGGGCCTTCATCCAGATCTGCCGTTACGTAATGACTGGTAGCGCCAATGATCTTGACGCCCCGGCTAAAAGCGGAGTGATAAGGGCGGGCTCCCTTGAACGCCGGGAGAAATGAGTGATGGATATTAATGATGCGGTTTGGCAGGGCCGCTACGAAATTATCAGATAGGATCTGCATATAGCGGGCCAGCACCACAAAATCTACCTCCTTTTCCAGCAATAGTGCCAGCTCGGCTGCTTCCTGCTCTGCTTTGTTGTTTTTGTCGATCTGAAAAACGTGGAACGGGATCTCAAAACGCTCGGCAATGTAGTGCAGGTTGTCATGATTGCTGATGATGCAGGGGATCTCCACGGCCCATTCTCCCGAAACATAACGCTGCAATATATCGTACAGGCAATGAGACATTTTCGAAACGAAGATCGCCATGCGCGGTTTGCGGTTTGTAAAATGTAGCTGCCATTCCATCTGGAATTTCCGGCCGATCAGTGTACCGAAAAACTCGTCGATCTTTTCTTGCGGGATGGAGAAGCCGTTGAGCTCCCATTCCACCCGCATGAAAAAATGGTTGATATCGCGTTCGACGTGTTGCTCGATACTGATGACATTGCCGTTATTCTTGTGCAGAAAATCAGTAACGGCGGCCACCAGTCCCATTTGATCCGGGCAATGGATCAGTAGAATAGCAGTATTATTCCCGGCATTTGTAGACATATTCTTCCTGTTTGCGCCGCAAAAATGAGGATTTTTACCAATAATCCCCCATAGCCCTTGGGAATTGCTCTAAATTGCTATAATTTTATAGGTTTTACGCAGGCAATAAATAAATGTCGCCATTTAAATTACAAGATCTGGAACGCCATTTGGCGGAGTCGGTTCTGCTGGCAGGAGAAGACTGGCAGGCAACGGGTTCTGTCCGGGATCTGACAGAAGTGGAGCGCCATTTATGGACGGCCAAAGTGGGGGAGAAGGAACGAGTGGAAGTGGAGGTGCAGATCACCCCGGGTAAGGTGCGATCTATCTCCTGTGAGTGTCGTGAATTTGCGGAGAATGACATTTGCGGCCACGTTGCCGCCACGCTTTTGGAACTTCGTGCCCTGATCAATCACCGCAAAAGAGAAAGGGACGCAAAGAAAGTAGCTGCCGCCGAAAGGGCTGCGGAAAAGAAAAATAAATTTACGCTTGATACGGTGCTGGACGAAGTGCCCACGGGTGAATTACTCGCCTTTGTCCGCGAATACGCCCGTCATCACCGCCAGTTCTCCCTGGCATTGAAAGCCAGGTTCACTCCGCAGGTAGATCATATACAAAGCCGGGAAAAATACGCTCAGCTCCTCAATACCGCCATCAGCGTATCGCGCAAGGCAGACCGTAGAATCAGCCTGCGGGGTGTACAAAAACTCGGCAAAGTGCTCGAAGAGATCCTGTTCCAGGCGGAAGGTTATTTTTTTGCCGCTCATTATACGGAAACTGTGGACGCTGCCGGTGTTATTCTAGAAAAGATCACTCCCATACTTAACAAGGTGGACAACGGGCGGGACAAACTGGAAGTATACCTCCATCAGTCCTTTACCTTGCTGAATAAGGTGGCTATAGCTGATATCCCGCCGGCATTAAAGCGAAGGTTATGGGACTATGCGCTGGAAGAAAGCGGCAAGCTGTTCTACCGCAATCAAAGCATGGATGTGGCTTTTTTTAAATTGCTGTTCCGCCTGGCATTGGATGAACAACAGAAAGCGGAACTGCTTAAGCTGTTGGAGGAGCATCTCGAGCTGAAAACAACCCAGCCCAGATCCGAAGAGGAACTGCTGCTGATCAAGCTTCGATTACTCGAACAGGCCGGCGATGAGGATCATCTGAACCGTTTCTTTAAACAGAATATTCGAAACCGGAGTTTACTGAAAAAAGCCGTTCAGTACGCTCGTAATCAGAAAGACTGGGCTGCGGCCAATCACTGGATCGCGTTGGCATTGGAACAGGAAAGTACCGGCGAGGAATTGCAGGAATGGCAAAAGATCGCGCTGGAGATCGCTCAAGACTCGGGTAATGAGCAGGCTATTCTTCCACTGGCGATGGACCTCTTTGTGGAAAGCGGACAGGCTCGTTATTTTGACCTGGCCCTGGAACGAAGTGAGGATAGTACAAAGTTGTCTGATGAGGCCCTGCAACGACTTGTATTACAGGTTCGCCGACCGCTGCGTCAGGAAGCCATCGCTACGGTACTGTCACGAACTAATCGGCTGGATGAACTGTTCAGGTTTTTGGAACAGGCCAATTCATTATCCCTTCTTCAAAATTATGATCACCACTGGCGACAGCACGATCAGGATAAACTTTTTCCGGTCTATCGTAAGCTGGTGATGAATTACCTCAAGGATCATCTGGGCCGTGTAACCTCCCAGAAAATAAAAAATGTTATAGATTTTCTTTATCAGACGGGCCGTTCCGGCATGGCCGAACGTTTAGTGGAAGAAATGAGAGACACCTATCCCGAACGTCATTCCTTAATGGAAGAATTAGACATTATTTAATATCCTTTACTCTAGCCAAATTAAGATTTATTCTAATTTAGCGCCTATTTTAGGGCTTTACCCTAAAATTAGGCCGGAACATTTAATATACAAAAGCGACTGAAAATCATGATCGGAGAATTAAAAGATACGAGTATCAAACTCAAACGTATTTTTATTGAAACCCAACTATCCAAGGAGTTGGAGCCGCTTAACAAGCTAGCAAATAATATCTGGTGGAGTTGGAATCAGGAAGCCATAGAGCTTTTCTCTTCTATTGCTCCCGAAAGATTCGTGGAGCTGAACTATAATCCTTTAGCGCTGCTGAAAGAACTGGATACAGAGACTTCCGGACGATTGATGAGCGATAAGTCATTTCTGCAAAAACTAAAAAAAGTAGAAAAAGACTTTGATGCCTATATGAAGGTGAAACCGGCTAATGGCAGCCCGAAGATCGCTTATTTCAGTATGGAATACGGTCTGCACATCTCTCTAAAGTTGTATTCTGGCGGTTTGGGGGTTTTGGCCGGCGATTACCTGAAAGAAGCAAGCGATGATAATTCCAATATGATCGCTGTCGGCTTACTTTATCGCTATGGATACTTCACCCAGGGGATCTCTATTCACGGAGATCAGGTGCATAATTATCCGCCACAGGAATTTACCAAACTGCCGATCGAGCCGGTGCGGACGGCCAAGGATGAATGGCTCAAGATCGCAATCGACCTACCCGGACGGCAGGTATTTGCCAAAATATGGCAACTTAATGTAGGCCGGGTTCCGCTGTATTTGCTGGATACGGATTTCGATGAGAACAGCTGGGAAGACCGTACGCTGACCCACCAATTGTATGGTGGTGATAATGATCATCGTCTGAAGCAGGAGATCCTGTTGGGTATCGGGGGAATACGGGTGCTTACTGCGCTGGGCATCGAGGCGGATATCTACCACTGCAACGAAGGGCATGCTGCCTTCAACGGACTGGAAAGACTGAAGGATTATGTTCAGAAGAATTCACTGTCCAATCCCGAAGCCCTGGAGACGGTGCGTAGTACCTCATTATTCACCACCCATACTCCCGTACCAGCCGGACATGATTATTTCCAGGAAGATCAGCTACGCACCTATCTGCACGGCTATGTGACCGGCATGGGCATGTCCTGGGAAGATTTTATGGCGCTGGGGCGTAAAGACCGGCATAACATTCACGAACAGTTCTCGATGAGTCATCTGGCCATCCGGATGTCACAGGAGGTAAACGGAGTAAGTAAACTGCATGGTCTGGTCTCTCAGAATATGTTTAAGGTATTATATCCGGGGTATACCGCTTTGGAATCGCATATCGGATACGTAACCAACAGTGTGCACTATCCGACCTGGATAGCCCCGGAATGGAATGAGCTGTATATAGATACCTTTGGTACCTCTTTCCTGAGGGATCAGGCCAATAAGGCTTACTGGCGTAAGATCCAGCAGGTACCTGATAAAAAGATCATGGAGATCCGCCGGCTTCTAAAGCGCCGCTTGCTCGATTTTGTGCGTGAGAAGATCCAGGCTGATTTCACCAAACGAGGCGATAGCCCGCGAGTGATCTTTGACATTACGAAGAAACTGGATGAGAATGCGCTGGTATTTGGTTTTGCCCGCCGTTTTGCTACCTACAAGAGAGCACATCTGTTGTTCTCCAATACGGAACGCCTGGCCGAACTGGTGAATAATCCGTCTCGTCCGGTAATCTTCCTCTTCGCCGGCAAAGCCCACCCGGCTGACGGCGGTGGGCAGGGGCTGATCCGGCACATTCTTAATATTTCCAAGCAGCCGGAGTTCCAGGGGAAGATCATTTTTCTGGAAAATTATAATATGGAAATGGCCAAGTTGCTGGTGCAGGGAGTCGATGTCTGGCTGAATACGCCAACCCGTCCACTGGAAGCTTCCGGTACCAGTGGCATGAAAGCGGCCCTGAACGGTGTAATGAACTTTAGTGTTCTCGATGGTTGGTGGGCCGAAGGATATCGTGATGATGCCGGCTGGGCGTTGCCGCTGGAAAGGACCTTTGCCGAGCAGAACCTGCAGGATGAACTGGACGCCGAGAGTATCTACAATATCCTGGAGCAGCATATCATTCCTACTTACTACCAGCAGGACGCTGACGGTATTTCCGCTCCCTGGGTACAATACATCAAGAACATTATTGCTGAGGTGGCTCCGGATTTTACCATGCAGCGCATGTTGCATGACTACTACGACCGGTTCTACCTGAAATTGTTCGAAAGAGGCAATCAACTGCGGGCCAAAAAGTTTGCGGCCGCCATTGAGATCGCTCACTGGAAAGAAAAAATGACCCAGGCGTGGGATGCCATTGAAGTGGTTGACGCTGAGATCATGGATACGGACAACCATGCGCTGCCGAGCGGTAAAGCTTTTGAAGCCAGTATCAAAGTCTTCCTGGGGAATCTCAAACCCGAAGAAGTTGGTATGGAAGTAGTGTTCTACAAAAGAAAGTCAGAAGATGAGCTCGTTCCGCAATTTGTGCACGAAATGAGTGTGAAAAACCGGAATGGTCACACGGCAACTTATACCTGCAAGCTCGATCCCAAGGTGTCAGGAGTTTATGAATACGGTTTCCGTATTTTCCCCAAGCATCCTTTGCTGGCGCACCGGCAGGATCTTAATCTGGTGCATTGGGTATAGCGTAAACTGAATGTCAAAGAGACAGGGAGACAGGAAGATAGGATGACGAGAAGACTGGTCATCATACTACTGGACAAATGGACGTTGAGATATCTGGATAAATCCCAAGATCCCAACGTCCAAATTTCCAAATGTCCAGTAGTATAACCGGTCATTCATTCATCCTGTCTCCGGTTGTTTTTGGCTTTCGTCATTAATCATCCCAGCTTTAAGTATTCCATTTCACTCGAGTTTCGAAAACTTGCCAAGTCTTCTTTATATTGTGCTTTTGTCACTAAGCACTCATATTTGGTATGACTAGTAATGCGAAAAACTACTTG
>JAGQXH010000322.1 GCA_020436695.1 Lewinella sp.
GAGCACCATCTACACCGCATCACAACATTACAGCATCACAGAATTACAACATCAAATCATCAGGAATTTTTGATCATGATCAGCTCCGCCATAATACTCAGTGCGATCTCTCGGGCGGAACGGGCATTGATATGCACGCCAATGGGGCCGTGAATGCGGGCGATCTGCTCCTCACTGTAACCTGCTTCTTGCAAGCGTTCAATGCGGCGTGCGTGGGTACGCTTGCTACCCAGTGCACCAATATAGGCGATATCGGAATTCATCAACAGGTGCAATGCCTGATCGTCGATCTTCGGATCATGACTGAGCAGAACAGCATAGGTATAGGCATCCATTTCGTAGTTCGGCAATACTTCCGCAGGCCAGTCTCGGATCAGGTCCTTGGGTGGTGTGGTGAAGACGGTGCGGTCGGTAAAAATACCACGCGGGTCAATCACGATGGGTTCAAAGCCAAAATAACGGGCCAAATGGACCAGATCTACCGCGATATGAGCGGCTCCGATCACGAATAGCCGACTGAGACGAGGGTAAATGCGAATGAACCACTCGCCGGAAGCGGTCTCGGCCGTACCGCTCTTACGACTTCGATAGTGATCCAGGGCAGCATCTTTTACTTCCTGCGGCACCGGATCTCCCTCAGTACTTCCGTCCGGAAAAATAAGGCTGCGTTCCAAATCTTCTTCCTGCAGGTGACTGACCAGGATGCAGGGTTCCTGCTTGTCCAGGCTGTCATACAGACGCCGGTTCAATGCGGTTTGCTGACTTACCGGTTCCAGAAAAACCGTCACTTTACCGCCACACGTAAGGCCAACAGACCAGGCTTGATCGTTGCTTACGCCAAAAGCAAGCACCTTGGGTTTTCCACTTTCAAGTACACCTTTTACTTCTTTCACCACCGCGCCTTCCACGCATCCGCCGCTAACACTGCCGGCCATGTCCAGTTTTTCCGAAACGGCCATAACGGAACCAACCGGCCGTGGAGCCGATCCCCAGGTCTGGATCACTGTGGCCACTGCATAGCTTAGTCCTTCTTTTTCCCAGGATAAAATTGTTGACAGGATCTCTTCCATAATTTACTAATGTTTTATTTGACGGTATCCGTACATCGGTGGCCTCGTAGCCGGCTTAATGCATATTGTCCATACTCCTCTTTCCACCGTCTTCCGTCCCTAAAGTTTCAATAACCGCTAATATACCATAAATCGACACTGTGACAATGGCTGTCCAGGTCATTAAACCGGGTGCTTTGGGATACCACCACACCGCACCTAATACAGCTAGCAGGAACAGTACTGTATTTCCCAAAATTAACCATTTGAAGCGACGTGCCCGGCTGGGATAGGCAAACTTTATAGGTATGAAATGAAGAATGGCAAAAAAGACGATCAGCAGGGCATTACCCAGTGCCGACAGGTCAAAGATAAAATACAGGAACAGCACCACCATGTTCCACATCACCGGAAAACCAATAAAATGCATTTCATCGGAAACCATTTTATCGACACCGTAATATAAGGCTGATACCAGCAGAATAAGAAAGGTCAGATACAGCGACCAGGGCTCCGGCACCAATTCTGCCCGGTAGAAAAAATAGGCCGGAATGATCGCGTAGGTGGCAAAATCGATCACGTAGTCAATAGTACTGCCGCTTACTCCGGGCAGTACTTCCTTCACCCGGAAGATACGGGCAAAAGTGCCGTCAACCCCATCAATGATCTGACAAAGGAACAACCATAACATGGCTGTACGGAAATTACCTTCATCAATAGCCAGAATAGCCATAAAGGCAGAGAGTAAGCCACTGGCAGTGAAAGCATGGACACACCAGGCAAGGAATTTGGCCATAATCGATATTTTGTGGTTTAAAACAGCTTTCCGGTAATTTGGTGTTCAGGATGGGGTTATTTATGCAAAGATGGGAAAAAAGCAGAACCCCGTTTGTAGGAACAATACTAATCGGATCACAGATATTAATACAATGGGCAGAAACCTAAATTCCTTAATCCTTCTTTCTTTGGCCAGCATCTGGCTATCCTGTAATTCTCACAATGAGGATTTGGGATCAGACAGGAACATTTATCCCCAGTTCAGCGGCATCTATCCACATCTCGCTTATTACAATAATGAAGGTGAATGCGGTACCGGTGCCGTAGTACCCTGGGCGGGCAATCTGTGGGTGGTCACCTACGGTCCGCATCTACCATTTGGCTCTTCCGATAAATTGTACCAGATCACTACCGATCTGCAACAGATCGTCCGGGAAGAAAGTCTGGGCGGCACACCCGCCAACCGGATGATCCATCGGGAAAGCAATCAGCTTTTTCTCGGACCGTATGCGATCAACGCTGAAGGTGAGGTTCGGGCCATTCCCTATACCGTAATGCCGGGCCGCCACACCGGCAATGCCCGACACCTTACCGACCCGGCCAATAAGATCTACTACGGCACCATGGAAGAAGGCTTTTACGAAGTGGATGTACACGATCTGTCAGTTACTATGCTTTATGAAGATGGCAATATCAAACACGAAAAGGGAGATGACACTACCCCCAATCAGCCGACCGCCCTGCTCCAAGGGGCTCACGGCAAGGGCCTGTATTCCGGGCAGGGCGTACTGGTCTATTCCAATAACGGTGAAGCCGATCCCAGAGCACAAAGGGAGTTTGATATTGAATCTGGCTCTTTATCGGAATGGGATGGGACCAACTGGAAACTCATCCGAAGAAATCAATTCGTGGAAGTCACCGGTCCCGGGGGCATTTACGGTAATGAGCATCCGGAGACCGACCCGATCTGGGCTACGGGTTGGGATCATAAGTCTATCCTCCTGGGTGTCCGTGACAACGGAACCTGGTCATTTTTCCGACTACCCAAGGCCAGTCACAGCTACGACGGCGCCCATGGCTGGAACACGGAATGGCCGCGTATACGGGATATTGGAACGAAAGATAATCCGGACTACCTGATGACCATGCACGGCATGTTCTGGCGTTTCCCCGGCGGTTTCCGTTCGGACCACACCTCCGGTATCCGCCCACGTTCCGCTTACCTGAAAGTGATCGGTGATTTTACGCGCTGGAATGACCGTCTTGTATTCGGATGCGATGATTCTGCCCAAAAAGAATTTCTCAACAAAAGGAAAGCCAAGGGTCAGATCGAAGGCGCCGGACAATCCAACTCCAACCTATGGTTTACCAGTCTGGATCAACCGGATCTCCTGGGTCCAAATACGGCGGAAGGTGCTGTTTGGCTGAAAGAGCCGGTAGTATCCGGCGAATTATCCGAGCCCTTTCTCTTTGCCGGTTGGCCGGAACGCGCCGCCTGGATCAGAAATGATGGCAGCCGATCGGTGCGTTTCATTTTGGAGATCGATGAAAAAGGAGACGGTCACTGGCAGGTTTACCAAACTACGGAAGCCATTCCGGCCGGACGTGATCTGCGAATAAGTTTCCCGGCTGATACGCCCGGCGAATGGATACGGGTAAAGACGAATGAGGCCACTACCGCCACCGTCCACTTTTACTACGCGGATCAGGATCGCCGAGCTTCTAAGACAGATGAGATCTTTACCGGCCTGTCGGAAGTAGCACAATCCGAGTCCATTGGAGGGCTATTGCATGGCCTGGGTGATGATCGACGCAGCCTGGGTGTAGCTGCCACTCATTTCACTAAGGATGGATCCGTGGAAATGGGGTATTACGAATTGAATTCGGAGATGCAGTTGGAACACAGGGAAGATCCGAAAACGGAAAAATTCATCCGCGAGCACTATAAAATTCCCGACAATGTGATCCAGGTGGAAGCATCTTCTGTGCTGGTGATCGATGACCTGGGGCGGCGCTGGCGCCTGCCGCTGGGAGATCCAGCCTATAAAACCCTTACCGAATCTGCCGCAATGCGCATTGCGCGCGAGGTATCAACGGAAAGGGATCTTTTCAGCTGTGCCGGTACTTTCTACGAACTGCCGGCAGAAAATGCCGACGGCTACGCCAAGATCCGTCCGGTGGCTTCGCATCATTTCCGTATTCACGACTATGCCTCCTATCGCGGCATGCTCATCCTTACCGGTATCGATCCTGCGGCAGCTAAGGATAATCCGAATATCATCGCCTCCGAAGATGGGAAAGCGGCACTTTGGGCCGGCGTGATCGATGACCTGTGGAAGTTGGGTAAACCCCGCGGGCAGGGAGGTCCCTGGAAAAATGATCCGGTAAAAGCCAATATACCTTCCGATCCCTATCTGATCGGTTTTTACGATAAAAGATCGATCAGTCTGGAGCACGATCGGCAGGAAGCCGTTACTTTCACATTAGAAGTAGAGCCGGTGGGTCATGGCCCGTGGATGACCTATCAGCGTTTTACCGTACAGCCGGGAATGCCTTTCCAATTTGAATTCCCTGAGGATTTTGAAGCCCGCTGGCTGCGTCTGGTAACGGATAAGGATTGTACGGCGACGGGTTGGCTGGTGTATGAATAAGCGGGGGAAAGTTCCTACCTTACCCCCATGAATGTTAAAATACCGTCGATCTGGAAACCCCTGCTCGGGCTGGGTGGGCTGTTTGTACTCATCACATTGTATCTTATCCTGTTTACCGAGCACGAGATCTTTTGGCCGGGTTTCCTGACCATGATCGTTTTCTATCTCCTGGTTTTTGCACTCGGCTCCTACGCTGCCCGCTTACGCCAGGACCAGGGAGTAGACGGTATGATGCTGGCGGACCGATCGGTTCCACTCTGGCTGGCCATTTTTACCATGAGTGCCACCTGGATCGGTGGAGGTTACATTAACGGTACGGCGGAAGCCACTTCTGCCAGTGGGCTGGTCTGGGTTCAGGCCCCCTGGGGATATGCACTAAGCCTCATTATCGGGGGACTGTTCTTTGCGAAAAAAATGAGAAGGTATCGATTTCGTACCATGCTCGATCCGCTGGAACAACGCTTCGGTAAGAAGGTGGCCGCCCTGCTTTTTCTACCGGCGCTATCAGGAGAGATCTTCTGGACGGCCGCCATACTAACAGCGCTGGGTACCACTTTCGGCACTGTTTTGGGACTGGATACTACGACCTCCATTATATTGTCGGCATTGATCGCCATTGCCTATACTGCTTTGGGTGGGCTTTGGGCAGTAGCCCTGACGGATCTGCTGCAAATGATCATTTTGTTTATCGGACTATTTCTCGTGCTGCCCTATGCACTGCAATCCGTTGGAGGCTGGACGGAAGCCTGGAGCGGTTATAAAGCGGACTATGGTGCAGCCGCCAGTCTGTTGCCCAGCCATGAAGCACTGGGCAGCTATTACTGGAACTGGTGGGACTATGCCCTCCTGCTCATGTTCGGCGGGATTCCCTGGCAGGTGTATTTCCAGCGAGTACTGGCTTCCAAAGATGAACGAACGGCACAACGTTTGTCTATCATGGCCGGAGTGATCTGTTTGATCGCAGCCGTTCCGCCCATTGTGATCGGGGTGATCAGTCATCAGACCGACTGGGCAGCCATGGGGCTTACACCACCGCCGGATGCTGCCACTACCCTACCCTGGGTGATCCGCTATCTGACCAATCCCTGGATCGCCACGGTTGGATTAGGGGCCATTGCGGCAGCGGTCATGTCTTCTGTCGACTCGTCTATCTTGTCGGCTTCCTCACTTTTTTCCTGGAATGTATTCCGGCCACTGATCCGGCCCAATATTACCGGAGAACAATTGCGGAAGATCATTCAACGATCGATCTGGATCCTTGGAATATCGGCATTGTTACTGGCCCTCCAGGTACAAAGTGTGTACGAACTTTGGTTCCTCTGCAGCGATTTTGTGTACTGCCTGTTATTTCCCGCTTTGGCCTGTGCTCTTTTCGATAAGAAGGCCAATACGATCGGCGTTATTGCGGGATTTACTCTGGCGTTTATTCTCCGTTTCGGTGGTGGAGATGCCACCCTGGGCATTCCCATTTTATTGCCTTATCCCATGATCGAAGATGGTATTGTGTTGTTCCCGTACCGCACGCTGGCCATGGTCACCGGACTGATCACGATAATTGTGGTTTCCCGTTTGACGCAGCGCTTTGATCCGGCCGTAGCATTGAAGGTGATAATGGAGGAATAAAGTATCAGCCTGTCTACTGATCCTGTTTTTCATCAAATTTACGTGCCTCTCCCTGTAAAAATTCCATATCATCCAGATCAGGGCCTTCATTCAATCCTGACCAGTCAAATTCCACATCCAGTGGATCGTAAGCCCGTTGAGGGTCAAACATGCGCCGGTCCGGCGCAATCGCCTGGTAGGGAGTAAAGTCCGGTTGACCGGTAAACGTATCGCTCAGGTCAGTAGCCGCTGCATCGTACTGATTGAGGTACGGGATGCCTAATATATTCCAGAAAGTTTTGAAGATACTACCAAAACTGGTGTGCGTATTACTCACATAATCTCTTTTAGCGTATGGTGAAATAACCATCAGGATGCTGCGATGTGCATCTATATGATCTACTCCACCCTGCGCATCATCTTCGGTTACCACTATAACCATATTTTTCCAATACGGCGTGCTGGACAGGTATTCTACCAGGCGCCCCAAAGCCAGATCATTATCTGCCATATAGCTTTCGCGAAAAGGGAAACCAGCCTCCGGTCGTTCTCCGGCTCCGTGATCATTACCGATAATGACTGTCAAAACGGCCGGCATGGTATCCTGACCATTGATCCATTTTTCATCAAATTCTTCTATGAATTTATCGATACGGAACTGATCCGGGATCGCCATATTGTAGGTGGGGAAGATCCGGGAGGTCTTATCGTATAAAGGCGCTGGAACCGGATAGTTGATGGCATGGCCATATCCTTTCTTATAGGCTATATTATCCGACAAGCCCGGCTGGAACATGATACCGAAGCCGAAATTCCAGAAATCTACACCATTGCGCTCCAGGTGATCCCATAACGAACCCGCTTCATTGTAATCTTCCGGATAAATGGCCCCGGCGGCGCCGTTCATCGCAAAAACCCCGGGCGCCCTGGAGTTTTCCCGGTAGTTGCGATTGCCCCCATAGCTGGCTGCCGTGCTCGTCTCGCACCACTCATTGGGATAGGTGTTTACCAGCCAGCGGTGGCCATCGGCAGAGACGTCAGAATCCACATAGAAGTTATCTGAAATGGCGAACTGGCCGGCCAGGGCCAAATGATTGGGCATAACCGTGGCGTTAGAAACGGATTTCGTATTTTCCTTATTCGAAAAGGAAGCCTCCTTGCCATACCGGGCAATAGTTGGGTCACCTTGTCCTTTTTCTATTTGCCCGAAAACTTCATCATAGGTCCTGTTTTCTTTGGAAATAAATACGATATGGCGAATAGGGCTTTCCTTTTCTCCCGGGAACAAAGGGATGGGGTTTTCCGCTCTTTTTTCAAAAACCGGGTCATCGGCCCGGGTAAAATGAAAATTATTCGAAACGACCTGTTCTGTCATTTCCCGGAGTTGTTCCTCATCCGGGATGTCGACAACCTGGACCGTACCTTTCATTAAGGAACCGATATAACTTCCTTCCGGCCCTCGTTCAAAATGGGCTCCCCCATTGGGGCCGCTGCCGTAACCTTTGGCGTTGGCAATAACCAGTTTTTTCCCATCCGGGCTCACTTCAACCTTGGAAGGGAACCAGCCTGTAGGGATATGCCCCAAAACTTTTTGATTGGAAACATCGACCACCGCAATGGCATTGATGCCCGATTCGGCCACATACAACCTTTTCTGATCGGGGCTCAATGCCAGGCCAAAAGGGATCACTCCCCGAAATTGCCTTACCCGGCTATCGGGTTTGAGGGCTATCGTATGGACCACGGTATCTTTCTCAATGGAGATAACCGAGATATTATCATTGTTGCCATTGCTGACGAAGACATATTCATCGGTAGCTACCAGGGAATTCGGGCTTGCCCCCCCGACGGCAGGGATGCCTTCGACCAACGCTCCTACCAGATGGCCGGTTTTGATCTTGGCGATGACTGCAGGGGCTGCCGGATCCTCGATGTCAATAACAAATACAGAAAACGCTTCAAGGGCATTGGGATCCCCCAGGCCGGGAATGGATAGGGTGTCATTTTCTATTCCCTCCTTCATCTCTTCAGAGCCGAATGCAAAAGCTGGATAACCGATGGGTTGCACCCTTGCTTCTTCGCCCGGCCCGTCTTTGATCAGGGCATACTCAAACATCCCCACATTGGCGACATAAGCCTTTTTTTCATCCGGCGACAGCGCAACCCCAAAAGGATATCGCCCTACCGGAACAGACTGCTTCAGGGTTTTGCTTTCGGTATCCACGACGGCCAGCCTGAACCCGATCTGATCTACGGCATACAGCGTTTTGCCATCTTTCGTCAGAACGAGGTCGCCTATATATCCGTGGGAATAATCCCTTTCTTCAGAAACAAAGGAACAGTCAATAGCCCCTGTCTTTTCTCCTGAATTTAAATCGAACAGGTAGATCTTGTTCTCCTGCCCTCCGGCAACGTATACGGTTTGATTGTCAGGAGATATGGCCAGCCCCATAAATACCGAGGCCAGTACGCCTTTGTCGGTGGATGGCCCGGGAGGGACCTGTTCTACTTCAGGCCGTTGAGATAAGATATTGCGGATAATAGTAATGGATAAAGGGTCGGTTCCCGAATTGGCGGTAACCGCAATATTTCCATCCGGGCTCAATGTCAATCCATAGGGATGGGGCGCCGTCACAATGCTTTTACCCGCAGGCGTAATATACCTGCCATTGGGGATCACCGTTTTGCCGGATTGATCAATCCTGGTGTATTGGCTTCCGGCAGGAGCTGAAATGATCCAGAGGGCCTCCTCTTTGGAACCATTTTGCGGGTTGCAACTACAAAAAAGCAAGGTAAGCGCCAGCGCTTGTGCAATTGTTGTTGGAAAGTTCATTTTTTACTCTCTTTAATGGCGTAGCTAAACTGGTGATCCAGTTTGTTTCAGCCGCCGGTTGTGTGTTGGAAATTTAGGGCCGCCCCAGATACTGAGAAAATCACTTTTCTTACTTCGCAAGAGTTAACCCATCAATCCGTTCGAAGTGTTTTGTATTCTTAGTGAGGACAGGTAGGCCGTGGGCCAATGCAGTAGCACCAATGAAATTATGCTCTAAGAGTGTGTTCAAAATTCAATCAAGGGGCTCTCCCGCTACCTCCCATCCGTAGTTGGTAGAGTATAACTACACG
>JAGQXH010000323.1 GCA_020436695.1 Lewinella sp.
GGCCGGCCGTCGCCGATCACGGTATCATCTACCTGTATTACCGGCATGACACCTTTGGTAGAGCTGGTGAGAAAAGCTTCCCGGAAAGTGGGCATTTCATCCATATGTACGGTGCGTTCTTCTACGGCTACGATATCGGGAGCAATATCCAGTACCTGTTTGCGTGTGATCCCCCGCAGGATCTTCTCGTGCGGCGTCACCAGGATACCGTTTTCCGTAAGGGCAAAGAAATTGGAGCGGTCCGATTCACGGATCACTCCGTGGTCGTGGTATAGCAGATAATCTGCCCCAGCGGCTTTCAATACCGGTTGCAGGCGAATGCCCGTGAGGTAATTGATGCTTTTGATCTCCGGTAACTCCCGCTGGTGATCGTAGGACATCAGACGGATACCCCGTTCGAACTGCCAGGCGGGCGGCGTCTTATAGGCGTGCTGCATGACCAGCAGGTTAGGGTTCACCGGCGTGTAGCTGTCATCGGCGTAACCACCGGTCAGTACCAAACGGATACCCGCCTCGGAATGGCCGTTAGCCTCCAGGAGTTCCATGATCTGCCGGGTAAGGCCTTCCCGGTCTACCGGCATGCTCAGCCCCAGTTTTTCGGCAGAAGTATAGAAACGGTCCAGATAATCAGCCAGAAAGAGCGGCTGACCACCCCGAACCAGGAAGTAATCAAATATCCCAAAACCACGTAAAATGGACAGATCACTGACCTGCAGGCGAGACTCCTCCACTTTGGTTAAGGAGCCGTTCAAACAATAATAACGGATCATGATTATGGATTTCGTATAAAAAATTTTTGAAGATAGCTGCTGCCGAAAAATAATTGCCCGAGAGACCTATATCACTTCATTTTTTTTTGGATTTCAGCCCAAAGTTTTTAACTTCATACCCTCCTCTCTAGGACTTTAGACCACTCAAGACACACCATATTGCATACCCGTCATGAGGTGCTTTTGCTATGATGTTAGCCAAAGGTACGGGTATTGCATTATTTCTTAACCAAAATAGCTTGCATATGAGCTTCCAGACCAAAAATGTCAGAAACGTGGCCCTCTTAGGTCATCCCGGCAGTGGAAAAACCTTGTTTTCGGAGTGTATGCTTTTCGAAGCCAAGGAGATCACGCGCCTCGGGAAGATCGAAGAGGGCAACACCAGTTCG
The DNA here is from genome assembly GCA_020436695.1 of Lewinella sp. Taxonomy (GTDB): domain Bacteria; phylum Bacteroidota; class Bacteroidia; order Chitinophagales; family Saprospiraceae; genus Flavilitoribacter. The sequence continues at coordinate 1,160 of JAGQXH010000323.1, forward strand.
GATTATACCAACATTGAAAAAGAAAGGGGCAACTCGCTGTTCAGCACCCTAATGCACGCCATCTGGAAGGATTCCAAGATCAATATCATCGATACTCCGGGTTTCGACGACTTTGTCGGGGAAGTGATCTGCTCGCTGAAAGTAGCTGACCTGGGAGTATTGATGCTCAACGCCAAAAGCGGTGTCGAAGTAGGCACCGAGCTCATCTGGGAATACATCGAACGCTTTAAGACGCCCTCCCTCTTCGTGATCAATCAACTGGATCACGACAAGGCCGACTACGACCGCACCCTGGAACAGGCCCAGGCACGCTTCGGCAATAAGGTCATTCCTATTCAGTATCCGCTCAACCCCGGAACCGGTTTCAACTCGATCATTGACGCCCTTACCATGGTTATGTATGTTTTTCCCGACGGCGGAGGCCGCCCGGAAAAGCAGGATATTCCGGAATCGGAAAGAGCCCGCGCTCAGGAAATGCACAATGCACTGGTAGAAGCTGCCGCCGAGAACGACGAAGGTCTGATGGAAAAATTCTTTGAAGACGGTACCCTCACCGAAGAGGAGTTGGCCACAGGTTTAAGAATTGCCATTGCCAATCAGCAGATCTTCCCGGTATTCATTGCTTCGGCCGAACACAATATGGGCAGCGGTCGTATCATGGGCTTCATCAACGACATCTGCCCGTCTCCGGCTGATCGTCCGTCCGCTGAGCTGGCCGACGGAAGCACGCTGGCCTGCGATGCCGATGATGCCACTACCGTACTGATTTACAAAACCATTTCCGAGCCAAGGGTCGGTATGGTATCCTATTTCAAGGTCTATTCCGGCAAACTTCGGGCTGGTGACGAGCTCATTAATGAGGCCAACCGCACCCACGAACGCTTCGGCCAGCTATTCATCGCCAACGGCCATGATCGTCAGCAGGTAGATGAACTTCAGGCCGGTGATATCGGAGTGACGGTCAAACTGAAAAACTCCCATACCAATAATACGCTCAACGAAAAAGGTACGGATCGGCAGATCGCGCCTATTGTTTTCCCGGAACCACGCATCCGTACGGCGGTAGATCCGCCCAGCAAGAACGACATGGAAAAACTGATGCGGGCGCTACACCAGATCGAAGAAGAAGATCCTACGCTGATCGTAGAGCAATCTCCCGTTTTGAAGCAGACACTTATTCACGGCCAGGGACAATTGCACCTGGACCTGATCAAACACCGCATCGAAACTGTCAACGGCGTACACATGGATTTTATCCGGCCGCGTATCCCCTATCGGGAAACGATCACCAAAGCGGCCGATACCATGTACCGCCACAAAAAGCAAACCGGCGGTGCAGGCCAATTTGCCGAAGTGCACATGCGCATCGAGCCTTACTACGAGGGCATGCCGGATCCAACCGATCTTTCGGTTCGAAACACCGATATTGAAGATCTGCCCTGGGGCGGTAAACTCGCCTTTTACTGGTGTATCGTGGGAGGATCGATCGATTCCAAATACAGTAATGCCATTAAGAAGGGAATCATGTCGAAAATGGAAGAAGGCCCGTTGACCGGATCCCGTTGCCAGGACATCCGCGTTTGCATCTACGACGGTAAGATGCACGCCGTCGACTCTAATGATATGGCCTTTATGCTGGCTTCTACTCAAGCCTTTAAGGAAGGGTTTAAGCAAGCGGCCCCACAGATCATGGAGCCCATCTACGATCTGGAAGTACTTTGTGCCGATGATGTCATGGGTGACGTGATGGGCGATCTGCAAACCCGTCGTGCCATCATCATGGGTATGGGTACCGAAGGGCACTATCAGAAGATCAATGCCCGCGTACCGCAGGCTGAGATGTATCAGTACTCCTCAGCCCTGCGATCGCTGACTCAGGGACGCGCAAAATTCAACCGGAAATTCGCCGAGTTCAACCCAATGCCACCGGATCTGCAAAAGCAGCTGATCGATGAGCATAAGGCGGAGATGGCGGAAGCTTAATTGATGTTATGATTATTTAATCCCGACACGTTGTGTACGGGACAAGTTGTTGTGATACTGTGATGCGGTCATATGTAGTAGAAATATTAATTGTTCAGGCCGCAATCGTGGACAGTTGTAGCGCTTAATAACAGCTACGCTACGTATCTTCTGGTACTGCAGGCTTTTTTGAGTTCTCGTTCTTAGCGTACTGATATCACATTTTGTATTGTACGTGACCTCATCGCAGTATCGCAACATTGTAACATCACAGCATTACAGTATCATAACATCAGATCAAAGCCATTTTCTCCACTTAAAAAACAGTAAGGTCAACAACGAGGATAATACCATCAGGCCGAGAGCCATGGGGTAGCCGTATTCCCATTGAGTTTCCGGCATAAAATGGAAGTTCATCCCGTAAAGGGAAGCGATGAGCGTGGGCGGCATAAAAACGACCGTCATTACCGTAAAGATCTTGATGATCTTGTTCTGTTCCATATCAATGAGACCGAGGAAAGTATTCTGCAGGTATTCCAGCCGCTCGAAAAGGAAAGAGGTATGAGATATCAGTGAGTCAGCGTCCTTGATCATGACCCGCAGCTTTTCATATTCTTCTTTGGGAAAGAATTCACTCCGCAGTATGGAGGAGAACAAACGTTTTAATTCGCTGGTGCTTTCCCGAAAAAGAATAGTTACTTCCTGAAAATTGTAGATGTTCAACAGAATATCCTCTTCCACTTCCCGCTCTAAAGCCAGGCCCTTTCCCGCTGCATAGATCTGCCGGGACAGATCTTCCAGAAAATCCGCTTCTATATCTACCCTGGCCTCGAACAGGCCCAAAAAAACGTTATATCCGCTGAGGCGGCTGCGACGGCTGTGCCGCAGGATGCGCTGAATGTCATTAAAGGATTGCAAAGCGATATTGCGCTGGGTAAAAAGGATACCGTCCCGCAGGATGAAAGATACCGGGTCCAGCGCATAATTATTTTCTTTCTTGTATATGTAGTTGAGGTTGGCGTTGATCTCCAGTTCGTCTTCCGAATATTTGGAGCTGCTCTCGATCTCCTGGGCTTCCTGCCGGGTGAATAATTCGATACTGAACTTTTCTTCTACATAAGCGCGCTCCTCAGGTGTATGATTAAACAAATCCAGCCAGACGTGGTCTTCTACCGGTATTTCCTTACCATCTTCCAGTCCTTCAATCGCTCTGATCCAGGTGCCTTCCCTGTAGAAACTGCGCAACATAATATTTTGGTATTTGGTATCCGGTGCCTGGTATCAGGGCCACCAATCAGGTGTTAATTTTATATTTTCAGCAGCAGCATCACCACATCACAATATCACCATATCACATTAAAGAACGGTAACCTTCCCTACGCCGTAGACCTCGCCGCTCTCCGCTTCTTCAATAAGGTAATAGTACAAACCCGGGTCAAGTTCTTCCGGATGAGACAACTGAAAAATATAGTGATCGCCCTCTACCTGAAACACGAGATCCTCCGTAAAAATGGGCTGGAAATTCTCGTAATCCGCCGGTTTATTGGAAAACAAGTGTACACGGAAAGGCAAGGCGATCTCCTCTTCTTCGGTGTATGCATTACCCGATATCCTGAACAAATGAGTACCATCAGCCTGTTCGCTTAATGTTGCCTCTTTATTCGGGTAATTCACTTCAAAGCGATAAGGTCCTTCCCGCAACTCCTGATCGACATATATTTCCAGCATTGGGTTAGGGGCCACGGCTTCAGGAGGGAGCGCAGCGGTAGACTGGTCGATTGATGAAGATGAGCTCGTATTAGTGCCGTTTGACGAAGCAGCGGGAAATTCTCTGGTCCGTTCTCCCGGATCGGAAGGAGGAGGAGCTGATGGATTGGGTAGAAAGAGCCACAATAATACCAACAGAATCAATATTCCCAACAATATATTCATCCGGGTGCGCCCCTTCTGATGTCTTTTTTTGCGTCGCTCTCCGTAGGCACTCCCATAGAAGCCGCTACCTTGTTTTTCGTTCCCGGTTTCTCTTACAGACATAGGTATTATTTTGAGCCAATAGTTACCAGTCGTAAGTCACCGGTCTGATCAATTTAAAAAATGAAATGGACTGAGGACTTATGACTAACCAACTTTCGGCTTTAACACTTCTACAAAGAAACAGGAATTTTCAAGGAATCTATGAGCAGCTCCTGCTAAAATATTCATTGAGGCGAAGCATAGCTGCTCATCCTCATCCAAAAATCCGTTTGCATAGCTGATCTACATCACCCCAGAAAAGCAGAATACATCCACACCAGTTTTTCCTGTTCGCGGATATAATCGCTCATCAGCGCGTTAGTGCCTTCATCATTAGCCTCTGCTGAAAGGTCGAGTAACTCTCTTTGCAGGGAAATAATTGCTTTGAAAGAATCCAGAATATTTCCAACCGCGTGTATTCCATCGGAAACCAGCGCGCTTTCCTTCACGGTAGACACCTGCCGGTAATCGGAATAGCGGTGATTGGGAGCATATCCCAGGGTCAGGATGCGTTCGGCTACCTCATCGATCTTCACCAGCAGATCGGTATACAGTTCTTCAAATTTCAGATGCAGTTCGAAGAATTTCTCTCCTTTTATGTTCCAGTGATAACCGCGGGTATTCTGGTAAAAAATAGAATAGTTGGCCAGCAGTACGTTTAGTTTTTCCGCCAATTCCTTGGATTGTTCCTGATCGAGACCAATAGCATTCAGGTTTTTCATTGACATAATTGTTATCGCTTTATGTTCGTAAACAGATCAAGTTATTATCGTAATAATCCTGACAAAATTAAGCGGAAAAAGTTGAGTTTTTGGTAACGAAGATCACAGGAGGAGATGAGAAGTGACAGGGTGCGAGTGTGAAGGAGAGTCATTGTGATGAGGTGAGTGGAACATGAGTTCATCCCATATTTTAAACAAAATCGTAAGTAATTAAAGATCAGTCTGCTATCTTTTTGGACATCGTTGCCAGTTGCCGGTTACTCAGTTGACAAACCGGCAACTGGCAACCGACAACAGGCTGATTATCAGCACTTATTGGGGAATCCCCCCTTGCTTTAATTCGATTTTAAAAATTCGGAATGACACATCTTGCTGTATTTTTCCTACCAGAAGACCGAATAAATAATGGCACATAATATCAGAATGACGAACGCTCCGATATTGAAGGCCGAACTCGTCTTGAAAGTCTCTTTTTGTAATGGTATTCCTTTTGGATCATCTACACCCTTGTTCTGCATGTAGCTGATCATTGCGATCAGGCCACAGGTTAAGAGAAAGGTTAGTCCCATCTGATCCATAAATGGCATGTTCTTTGGGAATAAGAATTCCAGTGCCTTACCTTCAATCCACAGCTTTTTGGTACCATCAGCCAATTCCACCATAATGGTACCTACCTTCAGGTATAATGCAATCACAATAGAGAATATGGCTCCATATATAGCTGCCTTATTAGTCGTTTTCTTCCAGAAAAGTCCCAATATAAAAATGGCAAGGATGCCTGGGCTGACCAATCCGGTATATTCTTGTATGACATTAAAAATCCCACGACTGCTAGTCAGAAAAGGTGCAATGATACAGGCGATAATGAGTGCAGAAGCGGCTGCGATCCTGCCCACGTTCACCGTTTCCTTTTCAGAAGCATTCGGGTTGAAATGCTCGCGATAGATATCCATAGTGAAGATCGTAGAAATGGAATTCATCATCGACGCCAGGGAGGACACAATAGCCGCAGCTAATGCAGCTACGACCAGGCCTTTCAACCCAGTTGGGATGAAGGTGCTGATGAGCCAGGGATAGGCCTTATCATTAGCGGCAAATTCACTATCCGGGATAAGCCCTTCGGTACCCACAGGAGGCATAGCCGTACCGGGAGGTTGGGCATAGTAAACATAGGCTACGATACCGGGAATGACAACGATCAACGGGATCAGCAATTTCAGGAAGCCGGCAAATACCAGACCTTTTTGCGCCTCACCAATACTTTTGGCGGCTAGTGCCCGCTGGATAATGTACTGGTTGAACCCCCAGTAGTACATATTGGCGATCCACATACCGCCTACCAGTACAGCAATGCCAGGTAACTCCTTAAACAATGGATGTGATTTATCCAGGATCATATGAAATTTCTCAGGAACAACTTCCATTACATGGCTCAATCCCGCCATTGCTCCGCCTTCTGGGGTTACTTTATCCAACGCCAAATAGGAGGTAATGAGGCCCCCAAGGATCAGCAATCCTACCTGCAAAACATCCGTCCAGGCTACTGCTGCCAAGCCACCGTAGAGGGAATAAGCTGCAGCCACGAACGCCAATCCAATTAGACCATAGGTGAAGAACTCACCAGTTCCCGTACCGACAATAGTATCCAGTGCCAGAGCTCCCAGCAACAATACAGTAGTCAGGTTGATGAAGGTAAATAGGGCGATCCAAAAGATAGCCAGTATAGTTTTCAATTCTACACTAAAACGCTGCTCCACAAAGTCAGGAATAGTGTACAGCCCTTTTTTGATGAAAATAGGCATAAAATATTTTGCCACAATAATCAGGGTAACCGCTGCCATAAACTCATAAGAAGCGATAGCCAAACCGATTGCTCCAAAGCCCTGACCAGACATGCCGATCATCTGCTCCGCCGAAATATTGGCCGCGATCAATGAAGCCCCGATCGCCCACCAGGGCAGGGATTTACCCGCAAGAAAGTAGTCTTCCGCCGTCTTTTGTTCTCCCTTCTTCGTTCGGGACATGTACAGCCCCAGACCGATGATCACCAGGGCGTAGCCGATAAATACAATAATGTCAAGAGTTTCCATAAGTAAGGTGTAGGTTTTACGATGTGGTGAATATGTCGTACGGGAGTGTTAATCATTGGTGGGGCTAAAATCCATAAAAAATCCAATATCGCGGACATTTAGCTGTTTTTTTTCCAAATGCTGTATGCTGGAAGATCCATTTCACCTAATTTTATTTTCAAATTCATACTCCTAATACTTTGATCACGGATCCGCTTATTGCTGCTGCCAATCGTTGTACGCTCTGTGCCGGTCAGCTACCGCACGAGCCGCGTCCAGTATTTGTCGCGCATCCCCGGGCCCGGATATTGATCATCGGACAGGCGCCGGGACGAAAAGTCCACGAATCGGGTACTCCGTGGGCAGATGCCAGTGGAAAACGGTTGAGAACCTGGATGGATGTGGATGAGGATATTTTCTATGATCCGGAGCATTTTGCGATCCTGCCGATGGGCTTTTGTTTTCCAGGCAGCGGAAAAGCGGGTGATCTACCTCCCCGCCCGGAATGTGCTCCTAAATGGCATGGACCTCTGCTGGGATTAATGCCGGATATTCAGCTTACCTTACTATTTGGCCAGTATGCCATACAACGTTATCTGGGTGATCGCCGGAAAAAGAACCTGACAGAGACCGTCCGGCACTGGCGCGACTACGAGGGTGGATTTCTGCCGCTCCCTCACCCTTCCCCACGAAATCAGATCTGGGAACGAAAAAATCCCTGGTTTGGGGAAGAAGTGATCCCCTATTTAAGAGAAAAAGTGGCGTCTGTTCTTCGTTAGGAAATATTTGAAATACTTCCAGTACATTGTCAACAAAATTCTGAAACACAAAAATTGAACGAACGGATTCCTCCACGGACGATTCGATGCTCCATGGTTCCATTGTTTCATGACTGTCTTGTCAATGCAACAATGAAGCAATGGAACACGAGCAATGTTATCTAATTTAATTGACAATCTACTAGTCTCCATTCTTTTCTCAATCCTTAAAAAATAGCCCTGATCCCACAATATTATCACTGCCTCGCCAGTTCGGCCGCCAGTAATAAATCGGTTTTTGATCCGAGTTTTCATCCCAGTCCTGTGCGATCAGGTTGATCCTCACGTGACGCCAGTTATTTCCCTGCAATTCTTTGATATAACTCAGTGGCAGCGCCAACTCTACAACGTACCCATCTTCAGTTGTTCTGCATTTGTAAGGATGATCAAATTCGTAGCGTTCTTCATAAAAAGTGCTCGCCGGCAACTTTCCCTTTT
>JAGQXH010000324.1 GCA_020436695.1 Lewinella sp.
TACTGACTGTTGGCTTCCATTACCGCAGCAACAACATCTCCGTTACTGAAAGCCATTTTTTCGGCTTCTTTGGCATAATGACCGACACCCAGCGTTTGGGAATTCCAGAGGTATTCACCGTTCTTTTCCGTTGCAAAAGGATCGAGGGAAGCACTGTCACCGTCAATGTAGAAGAGATTGGGAACAGTACCCTTTTCCGCTTTGCGGACCGATACCTGCTGACGGGATAATAATTCGGCGATCTCGGAAGTCGGATCATCCATATCGCCGGAAATGATCGCATGCTCCGGGCAGACATTCACGCAGGCTGGTTCCAGGCCAACATCAATGCGGTGCGCACAGTAGTTGCACTTGGCAGCCGTCCGGGTCTCCGGATCAATGTATAGTGCGTCGTAAGGGCAGGCCTGCATACAGGACTTACAGCCAATACAACGATCCTTGTCGAAATCGACAATGCCATCCGGTCTGAAGTGCAGGGCCTCTGTCGGACAGATCTCCACGCAGGGCGCATCTGTACAGTGGTTACAACGCATCACCGAGAACAAACGACGGGTATCCGGGAACACCCCTTTTTCCACCTGCTTGACCCAGGTTCGGTTGACGCCCACCGGTACATCGTGCTCCGACTTACAGGCCGTGGTACAGGCATGGCAGCCGATGCATTTGCGGTTATCAATTACAAATCCGTATTTCATGCTTTTGTTTAGGCTTTTACTTTTTTGGAAGGACACACGTAATCTGTGGTAGGAATGCCGGCCTCGGTCATATCCTCCAGGGTATCTATGATATCGATCACTTTGTCAAAACCCCTGGATTTTAAAATGGAGGCCGCCACTGTAGAGCGGTATCCCGTACGGCAATGCAGGTAATATTCCTCACCCTTGTCGATCGTATGCATGTTGCTGCTGATGAAATCCAGCGGGAAGTTGTCACTGTTCTCAAGATGTTCACCTTCCCACTCCGTCGGTTTCCGCACATCCAGTACCTTGATGGAATCATTTCCGGTGTAGATTTCCGCAAACTCTTTGGCATGTACACTCTTGATCTGATCCACTTCGCGTCCATCAGCTTTCCAAGCGTCAAAGCCACCATCGAGATAACCGATAGAATTATCGTATCCCACCCGTGAAAGGCGTTTCACGGTCTCTTCCTCACGGCCTTTGGGAGCTACAATGAGAATAGCCTGTTGCAGGTCCGGTATCAGTGCACCTACCCATGGCGCAAAGGTGCCGTCGAGGCCGATGAAAACAGAATTGGGAATAAATCCCTGAACAAAATCTTCTTTATCTCGAACATCCAGAATTACCGCATCAGTAGCATTGGCTGCGTCTTCGAATTCCTTGGGAGACAGCGCCCGCGCGCCTCTTTTCATGACCGTATCGAAGCTTTCATATCCCATCTTGTTCATCCGGGCATTTTTGGCAAAGTACTGCGGTGGCGGTGCCAGACCGGCAGTCACTTCCTGAATGAACTCTTCTTTCGTCATATCGGCCCGCAGAGCGTAATTGTTACGCTTTTGTTCTCCCAGCGTACTCCAGGTTTCCGAACTCATGTTCTTACCGCAGGCAGAACCGGCACCGTGGGCCGGGTAGACGATCACGTCATCCGGCAACGGCATGATCTTATTGCGCAGACTGTCGTACAGCCAGCCCGCCAGGTCTTCTTTGGTAAGTTCTCCTTTCTTCTGAGCCAGGTCGGGGCGGCCCACATCACCTATAAATAAGGTATCTCCGGTAAACAGGGCATGAGGTTTACCGGCTTCGTCTAGCAGCAAAAAAGTAGTGCTTTCCGGAGTATGCCCCGGGGTATGCAGGATACGAAAAGTCACTTTACCCAGTTTGAATTCTTCACCGTCTTTAGCCGTATACTTGTCATAAGCCGTTTCGGCATTAGGGCCATAGATGATGGTGGCACCGGTCTTTTTAGCCAGATCCAGGTGGCCGGAAACAAAATCGGCATGGAAGTGCGTTTCGAAGATGTACTTAATAGTAGCTCCACGCTCTTTCATGCGCTCCAGATATGGTTGGGATTCCCGCAAAGGGTCGATAATGGCTGCTTCGCCTTCACTTTCGATGTAGTAGGCACCTTGGGCCAAACAACCGGTATAGATTTGCTCTATGTGCATTTTGGAAGGATTTTATTTGATTGAGCTAATTGTTTGCCTCATAAAAGTATGAACATTCTTTCATATTTTCAAATTTACATGTGGCGCAAAATGTGCTAGTAAAGTCTTCCGCATTCATACAGCGCATGTTAGCGTAAGATATTAGCTTTGGATCAGCGAAAATTCCAGGTCAATAACTCAAGATTTACAATCCATATGTATGGCATCAAGAAAACTTAAACTCTTCATTTCCATGAGCCTGGACGGTTATCTGGCCGGAGAGGACGATAGCCTTGATTTTCTTTCATCAGTAGAAAAGAAGGGAGAAGACTACGGATATACCGCATTTACCAAAAATGTGGACACCTATATCATCGGCCGAAAAACTTATGATGTAGTGAAAAAGCTTTTGAATGGTGATTTCCCGCAGGCAAAGCAGTACGATTGTTATGTGATCACACGTGGAGCTGCCGGGAAAAAGGAGGGCGTGACTTTTCACAATGATCTTCCGGCGTTGGCTGCCACGCTGAAAGCTGCCGAAGGTAAAGATATCTATTGCGACGGTGGTGGTGAGGTCGTCCGGATCTTACTGGAGCACCAACTTATCGATGAGTTTATTATTTCCATTATCCCGGTACTGATGGGCAAAGGGAAGCGCCTTTTTTTGGAGCAACCTACTTTTCAAAAGCTAAAGCATATCGAGACGAGGAGTTTCGATACTGGCTTAGTGCAGCTACATTATGTCAGATGAGGAAAGGAGAACATTTCATAACCGGATCCCAATGAAATTCACCCAAAGCTGCTCCCGGTCCCGGTTTTGCTCAAAGGACCTCAACAGATATTCTTTATCGTATTTGACTAAATCATTGAAAAGCAGCTGATCATTCACAAACACCTGTACTTTCTTTCCCATATCAACCATCTCCGGAGAAATATTGATCCTGAAAGAAGATATCCTCGACGTTTTGATAGTAAAGACATTATCATCGTATTCCGCCAGGATTTTTCCCGACTTTCGGGGAAGATCGAAAGCCAATCGGTCTACTTTTTTGGTGATCAGACTATCTTTCGCATCATTATATTCCAGCCATTCGGTGATGCTGAAATTAATGGGTTGATGCCAGGAGGCTTTTGTCCGCAGGGTGTCCAGTTTAGCCTGGCTGATCCAGTCGATAGAGCCGTAATGCTCATCGTCAAATTCCCAGGTGATCTGTCGGGGAAACGGATCCCGCTTTCTGTTAATCAGATCGGCATAAAGGATCCCGTAGGCCGGCTCGGAAGCATCAAATTTCGGGAACCAGTGCGGAAATCCGTTGTAACGGTAATCTTCGTAATCCACTCCCATCCTTTTCATCAATGCCGTCAGTTGATCGTTGGCCTTTGGCGGATAGTAGTAATCCTGATCCGTAGAAAAATTGATGAAGGAACGATTCCGTATATTTTCCACAAAAGTGCCGCCGGTAAATACTTTCGGGTAGGTATTGAAGCCGTAAAAACCGGCAAACTGAGCCGGTTGTTTCATCAGGTAGGAGAAGGAACCCGTAGCACCATTGGAATGGCCGGAGATAAACACCCGATCGTCATCCACGTGGATCGCCTGTTTGACTTGCCTGACGATCTCAGGAACCATAAAAAAACCGTCATCCGGTACCATCCAGTTGTATTCACGGCTGCCTTTTGGAAAAACCAGGATCACCTCCTCCTTATCGGCGTATTGGGTATAGTAGCGGTTCCAGTCTCCGAGCACACTCCGGGTCTGATAGTCGGCCAGCCCATTGTTTCGGATCGCACCATGGAGAAAAATGAGCATAGGATAGGATTTATCGGGATCATAAGATCCCGGCAAATGAACGAAGTAGGAAGTGGTCAGGCTGTCATTCACGGGGAAGGCGATGGAATAATCGCGTTGTTCTTTGGGAATGTATGGATGATTATGTCTTAGCTGATCGTATAAGACAAAAGCGGTTTGGTCCTTATCGACAGGTACAATTTTGCTTTTAAAAAATTCCTTCTCTGCCGCCGCCAAACGATCAAAGAATTCTTTTTCTTTGGCCAGTGCCCGTTGTCTCAAGGTCTTCCAACGAGGATCATCTACCAGGTTTTCATATTCCGACTCGGCATACTGGCCGGTAATGAAAATCCAGGTTGGCCAACCTGGCTCCTCTTCCCCCACTTCGAGCAGATCAGTTAGATAATGGAAGGCTTTGTTGAGGTCTCTTAATTCTCCGGCTAACACAGCGGATTTATACAGACCTAAATACTCAATACTGTCGGGATAAGTTTTGAAAGCCGTTTCGTATAGTTGTAAGGCCTGCCGGTATCCGGAAGTATCTTCTGCTTTCCACATGGCCTGTAAGGCCTGCCAGGTCAATTCACTATAGGTCTGCTGTGAATATCCGGGAAAATAAAGCACCCAAACCAGCAGAAAGAACACCCCATGTTTTTTCATGTTTTTTTGATAATAAAATTGGGCGATCTCTGGGAAAATAAATTGTACAAATGGGACATCTATATTTGATCTAAATGCCAGAAGGTGTCTTCCCTGCCCAAACGTGTTCCTTTCTGAAAGAACTGACGGGGAGCGTATTGGGTAAGCTTTTCAAAAGTTTTATTCAAATGAGCCTGGTCACTAAAATCCAGGGCGTAGGCCAATTGGGTGAAGTTTTCTTCCGGATAAAAAAAAAGTTTTCGTTCCAACGCCTTCCGGAAGCGGACAATGGTCTGAAGTTTCTTTACCGATACTCCAATGTGGTCTTTAAAGATCCGGTTCAGGTGTCGTCTACTGATACCGTATTCCCTTGCCAGTTGCTCAACCGAAAACGCTCCATACTGATCAAAAACGGATTGGACTGCCTCGTTGAGCAGCGGATGCTCCCATTCGATATAACGTTCCAACAGATATTGATCCAGTAGGTCAGTCAGCATTGCCGGATCAGCGGTCTGAAACAGGCAAGAAAGCTGTGCCTTATTGAAGAAATCAAAACCCAAAATATAAGCCGAGAAATTGAGATCGCGGTAAAACTGTTGTATTCCCAAAAGGTGAAAAACGATGACAATGCGATGAACCCTGCCAACCTGTTTTACCTCCAGCATCTTTTCCCGGACGGGAGTAAATATTTGTAATGGACCGGCATTTTTGTCATAAAACTGAACATTATCTTTCCCTCTTTTGTGGGAACGATACAGCGAAATAGTACTATTGTAATGAGGGAAACAACGGAATCCTGAGAACTCATTTTCGGGTTTGATATCCAAATAGTAATAGTCCACGTATTTGGCAACAGTGGGTTCTTTTGGTTTAAATGTTTTAAAGATATCGGCCATTGCAGATCCGTTTATCAGCGAAGCGTCTTTTCCTGTTTAAGGATCACCGTAGCGGTATTTGGTTGTACAACTGTACAATATTAGCTCCCATATCGCATATCAATTTCAAATTCTCCCAAAAAAAACGATTTTTGCAATAAGGGTATTTCTCCATACTGGTGTATAAGGAGTGGGCCCGAATTATCCCCCGACTACCGCACCAGGTATTACAGCCAGTACAAACACGATTTTTCGGACAATGCCACCTAAAAACTCGCAGTCATCCCTGGATAAGATGCAATTTGAATCGCTGTTCAGATCGCATTTCCGGTATCTGTGCAATTTTGCCCAGCAGTATGTGACCGATGCCGATGCTGCCCAGGATATCTGCCAGAAGGTATTTATCCGGCTATGGGAAAGACGTGAGCAGATGGATCCGAAACAATCTATTAAATCCTACTTATTTACGGCCGTAAAGAATCGTTGTCTGAACCACATTCGGGACCATAAAAAATACCGCAGTCAGATCCTCGACCTGGAATGCGGTGATTTCGATATGGTCACGGAGGAAGAACAACTTGACGTAGAGGAATTGCAGACAAAGATCGAACAGGCCCTGAGCACCTTACCGGAAAAATGCCGGCAGGTGTTCGAGATGAGTCGCTATCAGGGTATGAAATACCGGGAGATCGCCGAAGAACTGGATATCTCCCAGAAAACCGTGGAAGCACACATGAGTAAGGCGATGAAGGCGCTGCGGATACAGTTGAAAGACTATCAGTTGCTGTTGATCTTATTGCTGAGCTGGCTGGACTGATGATTTATAGACAGGTTGACTTACGACTAAAAGACTTACGACTTACGACTAAAAGACTTACAACTATACAAACATATTGACTTCAATATATGCCGGACCAACCGACACCTACCGATTATCCCGAGCTCATCTCCCGGTATTTGAGCGGGAATGCCACTGATGCAGAGGTACAGCAGTTGGAAGCATGGGTAGTGTCCGATCCGGAGCATAAGCAGCAATTCATGGCCTTTAAGAAGGCGTGGATACTGAGCGGCATGCAGCAACATGAGCCACAGGTGGATGTCGATGAGGTGTGGGAAAAGACGGCTTCACAACTATTCAATGAGACCAGAGTCGTAAAAATGGAGCCCGGAGTGAATCGCCGTCGCTGGCTGGGCATTGCGGCTACGCTGGCACTGCTGGTCGCTGCATCGTTCTGGCTGTATCAAAATATTTTTTCGGACCGCCCCATGTCGGTGATCACCTCCAATACCAGTGAGGAATTTCAGTTGCCGGACGGTAGTCAGATCACACTTAACCGTTTTTCCGCACTGCATTACGAGCCGCTCGATTCGCAGCGAATCGTTTCCCTCACCGGAGATGCCTACTTCGACGTGGCCCCCAACCCGACCCGCCCCTTCATCATCCGGACCCCGAATGTAGAGATTGAAGTGGTAGGCACCTCTTTTTATGTGGATGCCCGGGAAGATCAGCCGGAATTGCAGGTAATGGTAGCGGAGGGCTCCGTCGAAGTCCGGTCGGAGGCTCAGAACGTCCGGCTAACGGCCAATGAGAAAGCGGTATTCCAAAAAGAAGATCAGGCGCTGGAAGAACAGACCAATGACGATCCCAATTTCCAGGCCCTGAAGACCCGGCGACTGATCTTTGACAGCAGCCCGATGGATTATGTAGCTTTTGCTCTGGAACGGCAATTTGACCGTGAAGTGATCCTGAACATCGATAACCCCGCAGCTTGTGCCTTGAACGGCAATTACAATAATAAGCCGCTGGACACGCTACTTCTTCTCATTGAAAATTCGCTAAGTATCCGGATCGAACAACAGGGGAATACCATTACATTTTCCGGAGATTGTCAATAATACTCATAACTACCTTTCAAAAAGGAGGTAGTTATTTTTGAAACCTTCCTTACATGCTTTTAAGTGGAGTCTCCCCGCTGGGGAGATGCCGAAGGCAGAGGGGCTTCTTTACCCTATGACCAAATGACGTAACATTCATGCCCAGGTTCATTTTACCCATCTTACTGTTACTAGGTCTTGCCTGGAATATTCAGGCTCAAAACCGGAATGCCACGGTCTCTATCGATGCCGTTGACCTCACTTTAACCCAGATCATGGAAGAGATCACGGTCCAGACTGGTTTTTACTTTTCTTTCAACGCCCGCGCCATCGATGCCGATCAACGGATCACTTTTTCCATTCGTGATGCCCGGCTCGACGAATGCCTGCGATCATTGGGTGAGCAGATCCAGGTCTCCTACCAGATCATCGACGATCAGATCATCTTAAAAGCATTGGAAGAAGAACAACCTAAAGAGGAATTATTGATCCTCAGCGGTTTCATCGAAGACGGTTCTTCGGGAGAAAGCCTGATCGGGGCCACGGCCTCGGTTCCCGGCACGCCCTGGGGGGCAGTGACCAATGCTTTCGGTTACTATTCTCTGCCCCTGAAACGCGACAAATATCAGCTGGAATATTCTTATGTGGGCTACGAAAAAAAGGAGGTCGATCTGGAATTATCGGCCAATGAGCAACGCAATGTATCCATCCTCCCCCAATCGATCGAGCTGCCTAATGTGATCGTGGAAATTCCGGCGCTGGCCCGGCTGCAAAAGAAACAGATCAGCCAGTTGTCCTTGCATCCGGATGATCTGAACAACATGCCGGAGTTCGGCGGAGAATCCGGCCTGGTGAAAGGTCTGCAAAGCCTGCCCGGCATGCAGATGCACGGCGACGGTTCGGCCTTCTTCTATGCCCGCGGCGGTGAACGCGATCAGAACGTGATCATCATCGACGATGCCCCGATCTTCAACCCCTCCCACTTGTTCGGCTTTTACTCCATCGTCATCCCGGAGTTTGCCAAGAGCATCCAGGTGTATAAGAGCAATGTACCGGCCAATCTGGGAGACCGCCTGTCTTCGATCGTCGATATTCGTACCAAAGACGGCAACCTGAACAAGCTGGAATTCAGCGGAGCGCTCAATCCGCTGATCAACCGTTTTTCACTGGAAGCTCCCATTATCAAAAAACGGTTATCGCTTTTTGTTTCCTGGCGAAGGTCCCGTTTCGAATGGCTTTATCAGAAAGCCGCGCCCGATGCCGACCTGAGTTTCGGCGATTTCAACTTTAAGCTCAATTACCGGATCAATGATAAGAACCGGTTATTTTTTACCACGATCATTAGCGGGGATAATTTTACCAATCTCAATTCCGAAAATCGTTCCATATCCGGCCTGCGCTGGGCCAATCTGGCCGCTACCCTCCGCTGGAACCACATTTTCGGACCGAAACTATTTTCAAATACCACTATTTACACCGGCAATTACGGCTACCGGCTCTTTATTCCCCCCAGTCACTGGCAGTCGGCACTTGGCTCCCTCAGTTTTAAAACGGATTTCACGCATTACGCCCGCCCGAATTACACCGCCCGTTTTGGGCTGGAGGCCCACGGTTATTTTATTGATCCGGGTAGTTTTGCGGTCGATTCCAGTATTGCCATCCTACCGGAGATCAAACCAAACTTCACTCAAAAAACAGTCCTGTATTATCAGGGAGAATGGGATCTGAATGACCGCTGGCAACTTCGCGCCGGCGCTCGTCTGATCAACTGGACGAATACCGGCCCGACCACTTATTACACCTTCAATGAAAAACATTAGATACAGGATACGGTCTCTACCGGAGAAGGCGTTTACAATCGATACCGGCACCTGGATCCACGCCTTAGCC
>JAGQXH010000325.1 GCA_020436695.1 Lewinella sp.
GTAGTTAACCAATCCATGTTAATTACTGGAAAAACCGCGAAATATGTTTGTGCACATTGCATATTTCGAAGGCAGAAGGAAAGTCGATTGGATAAGTATTGGATAGCTAAATAGAACTTACTGGTTTGGCGGAAATAGATGAATCAGTTTTTTCTGAATATTTCATGCTCTATCTCCTGGTAGTCAATGGCTTCGCGAAATATTGAAAAACTGAAATTGGTTCATTTATTTTTTCTCCGTCCTTTAAAGGAATTCGAATGGAATAATCAAACGACTATAAAATAGGGAAGGCAAATTTAGATATTATTGTGAAATAACAAAAATTAAAATCCGAAATCATAAATTCTCGCATATTTCTTTGTTGCATAATCCATGAAGTAACTGAAATTCAGGCGTGCCCCCGTCACCTTTTCGCATAGTTCATTAGCGGAATAGAATTGACCGTGGCAGTGAATATTTTCTCGCAGCCAGTCCAGTAAAGGCTTTGTATTTCCCTGACTGATCGATTGTTCAAGATCCGGAATGTCAATGGTAGCCTGATGATAGAATTGGGCAGCGTAGAAGCTACCTAGCGAATAGGTCGGAAAATATCCCAGACTGCCATGCGCCCAGTGAATATCCTGCAATACTCCCCGGCGATCGTCGGGTACCTCCAGATCGAGATAGGCGAGGTATTTCTCATTCCATGCATCCCGCAGGTCGGCCACTTCCAGACTACCTTCCAGGAGTGCTTTTTCCAGCTCGTAGCGGATTAACACGTGAAAGTGATAATGAAGTTCATCGGATTCTACGCGGATCAGACTGGGCGTGATCTTATTGATTGCGCGAAAAAAATCGGTTACAGGAACATCGCCAAGTTGTTCCGGAAATACGGATTGCAATTCAGGATACTGCGCCTGCCAGAAGTTGAGACTGCGGCCAACGTTATTTTCCCACATCCGCGACTGTGATTCGTGGATGCCGAGAGAAAGGTACTTCCCTAGAGGCAATCCGTACTGTTCACTGGGAAGCCCCTGTTCGTATAATCCATGCCCCGCCTCGTGCAAACAGCTCCAGGTCATGGTCGCGAAATTGTGTTCGTCTACCCGCGTAGTCAGACGTACGTCTTCCGGCGAGAAGTTAATTGTGAAGGGATGCTCGGAAATATCCTGTCGGCCGGCATCGAAATCGTAGCCGATCTTGCGGAGTAATGCCAGACCGTAGTTCCATTGAGAATCCTTCGGGAATGTTTGATACAGGAAGTCGTCATTGGGTTCCGGTTGTTCCCGGATCCGGCGTACGAAATCAACAAGCCGTTCCCGAACTTCTACAAAAAGGGTATCCAACTGTCGGCTGGTCATGCCCGGTTCAAATTCGTCCAGCAGTGCATCGTATGGGTGATGCTCATACCCGATCTTTTCGGCTTCCTCTCTTTTTACGGCCACCAGCTCGGCCAGCGGGTCGGCGAAAACAGAAAAATCATTGGTTTTTCTAGCCGCCAGCCAGGCGTGATAGGCCGCTGAAACCAACTGAGACCGGCGGATGATAAAATCCCGGTCCAGTTTGCGGCTTCGCTTCAGATCACGGAGGCTGAGCGTGATATTTCGTTTTTGCGCTTCGTCCAGTTCAGCCCCATCTGCAACCAGTTCCTCGATTAGTTTGCCCAGGTCCGGATCGGTGAACAGATCGTGTGCAATGCCGGCCAGGGTGGCCACCTGTTGTGACCTGAAACGGGCGCCCTTAAGGGGAAGGTTTACCTCTTTATCCCAACTCAACACGCCAATGGCGTATTCTACATCCGCGAGTTTGCGCATTTGAGCGACGTATTGATCGTATGATGACATTATCATAGGAAATAGTGCAATGCTTTGCTTATCGATAAAAATGATGGTGTAAAGGACGGATAAAAAATAACTTGTACAAGTTATTTCCGTCAAACTACTAAGGTACTATTTCCCGGGAAAAGTGCCAAGTTTCCATAGGACGCTTGGCGTTATGCGATTGGCTTCAGGCACACCAATCGGGGAGGACCTTTAAAGTGGGAATGGATTTTAGGGGGAGAATTCATAGAGGAGAGGATGGCAATGGTGGCGGCACTTCTTTGCTCATCACTTGTTTAAGAGGCGAATTCCTTTGTAGAAGGTAATATGTAGGCCTTTTGGGAGGGAACCCACCCATTCGCCGCCACCGCCGATCACCCTGGCCATACTTCAGTTCGGAGCATTATCTATCCCCTTACACAGCAACAGGACGATCGCAAATGTGTATTATGTCTGATCTCCCATTGAGGATCCATCAATGGAAAATCGCTTTTATGATGTGTCATTTAATGCCAGGGAAAAGGTGGGTCATCGACTTCGAATGCTGACCCGAGTGAGCCAACGGATTGTAATCATTTTCTTTGAGTTCCTAAATATACAAAAAATAAAAATGTTTCAAAATATTTTTTCTGATAAAAAAAGTTGAATGTGCACAGTGCACTATAACGCCTGAATAATGTCATAATTCGTGACTACATGCAGCGTCCCGGCCGGATCTTTCACCAATACCGCCGGCGTAGATTTGGTGATATACTTATTAAGCTGGCTGGTCGGCATATCCATATCCACTGTGGGAAAAGCGGGGCCCATAATCGTCTCTACGGTCTTTTCCGAGTTATTGAACGGGTTATCCAGGAGATAGTTGAGCACAATGTTTTCCGTGACTGCTCCTACTACTTCTCCGTTTTTCAGTACGGGCATTTGGGAAATGTCGTGTTCCTTCATGGTAGAAAAAGCAGCCCGCACCGTATCATCGGCCTGAGCGGAAAAGAAGTCCTTATCTTTCTTCTTGGCTACGATGTCTTTTACTCTTAGTTCGGTATCCAGGAAACCTCGTTCCCGCATCCAGTCATCATTGTAGATCTTACCTACATAACGGCTGCCGTGATCGTGTATGACCACCACAACGACATCGTCCTTTGTCAGCTGATCTTTCATCTGGATCAATCCGGCCATGGCTGATCCCGCAGAATATCCTAACAGAATGCCTTCTTCTCTGGCCAGCTTGCGGGCGTAAACGGCGCCGTCTTTATCTGTGACCTTTTCGAAATGATCGATTACATCGAAATCTACATTTTTTGGCAGTATATCTTCGCCAATACCTTCTGTGATATAAGGATAGATCTCTTTCTCATCAAAAATGCCGGTCTCGTGGTACTTCTTGAACACGGAACCGTAGGTGTCGATCCCCCAGACCTTAATATCCGGATTTTGTTCTTTCAGATAGCGACCGGTACCGGAGATCGTTCCACCCGTGCCGACACCTACTACCAGGTGGGTCACCTCACCATCGGTCTGTTGCCAGATCTCGGGACCGGTGCTTTCATAGTGAGCCTGACGGTTGGAAAGATTATCGTACTGATTGAACCAGTAGGAATTAGGGATCTCCTGACTTAGTTTTTTGGCTACCGAATAATAGGAACGCGGATCTTCCGGTGTAACATTGGTAGGACAGACAATGACCTCAGCTCCCAGTGCCTTGAGCAGGTCGATCTTCTCCTTGGACTGTTTATCATTCGTGGTGAAAATGCAGCGATATCCTTTCACTGCTGCGGCAATGGCCAGCCCCATTCCGGTATTTCCCGAAGTACATTCGATAATGGTACCTTCCGGTTTGATCTTACCTTCCGCTTCGGCGTCTAATAGCATTTTCAGCGCCATGCGGTCTTTGATGGAATGACCGGGATTAAAGGTCTCCACTTTCATCAACACAGTAGCGGGTACGTCAGCTACGATCTTATGCAATTTAACCAGAGGGGTATTTCCAATGGTATCCAGGATACTTTCTTTGTAGTTCAACTTAGTCTGATATTTTGGTTTTACCGGCAATAGGTCACTTTTACAAAAAAGCGTGGGTCCACGGCTCCCAGCAAGCGGGCCGCCATGGGCGAAAGTACTACTTTGATATTATCTTCATAGGCCCGGTCAGACATATTGCCGATCACTTTAACATAGATGGTTCGGTTATTCATGGGGTTGGTCACACTGATGATCCCGTTTTGCCGGGCCCGGCGGTGCAGAGCATACAGCCCGGCGGTTTCGTTGCCGTTGACCCAGTGCGCCACTCCGCTTTCTTCATATTCCCGGCCCTGACATTCACCCAGGTATTGTTCTTTCATCGCCTGGTTATGCTGGGCAGCCGGCCCTCCACCGCCGGAGCGCGTGTCTTCCTGTATCCCGTGAATGTTCATCCAGCCTACGTGCAACAACTGTCCAGTTTTCAGCCCGGTTTCCATGAGCTGGTTACGCGCTGCCAGTTCCTCAACGGGCATG
The DNA here is from genome assembly GCA_020436695.1 of Lewinella sp. Lineage (GTDB taxonomy): Bacteria > Bacteroidota > Bacteroidia > Chitinophagales > Saprospiraceae > Flavilitoribacter. Next base: position 4,293 of record JAGQXH010000325.1, read on the forward strand.
CGGAAATAGGTTTTTGCGATCCGGTACATCGTATCTCCCCGTTTGACCCGATAAAAGACCGGGACGTATTCAATGGGGTTAAATCCATCTCCCTGATAACGCCGGATAGCCCGGTTGGGGATCGGTACTCTGATCACCTGGCCCACCCTGATGGATGCATCCCGGAGCCCGGGATTAGAATAATACAGTCCGCCGACGGTGAGGCCATAAAATTTAGCCAGGGAATACAAGGTCTGTTTCGGCTCCATCTGGTGCAACAGATACTTGTCGCCAAAGTCATTGGACATCAGAAAAACCGTATCTCCCGGATTCAGATAATGCAAACTATCACCGGTAATAGCTCCTTGCGCCGTTACGCAAAAGAATAATTGCAGCAGGAGGATCAGTCTCATAGCATTATAATTTTGAAGTCAGCAGCTCCACTATAGAGCCACCTGGGTTTAGCTGAAAAATCAGTGGTGTAGTATGTTCAATATCCTACAAAAATAGCGCTTTTGTATTATTCTAATCCCTCAGTTACTAACTTTGCGTCAAAGTATAAAAAGAATAGATTAAATGACGAGACCTATTTTACTACTGTTGCTGGTACTTACGCTATGGAGTTGCGGTGATCAGACGGATCAAAAAACGGAAGAGGATGCTGCAATGACGACGGAAGCGGCCGGCGACTCATTAAGGTATGAACAGGAAAGCCATCTGCGGAATATCCGCCAGCTTACGTTTGGCGGTGACAATGCCGAAGCATACTTCAGTTTTGACAATTCCAAACTGGTGTTCCAGGCAACCAATCCGGCCTGGGGGGCTGCATGTGATCAGATCTATTACATGTCGACCGGCGGATTTACCGGAGATCATCCCAAAATGCTGAGCACGGGCAAGGGGCGTACTACCTGCGCCTTCTTTATGCCCGGCGATGAAACCATCCTCTATGCTTCAACTCACGGTGAGGAAGAAGCCTGTCCGGATGCACCTCGTACGCTGAACGGAAAATATGTATGGCCCGTTTTCCCTACTTTTGATATCTATGTGGCGGATCTCAACGGTGAGATCGTCAAGCAATTGACCAACGAAGCCGGATATGACGCCGAGGCAACACTTTCTCCCGATGGGACTAAGATCGTATTCACTTCCGATCGCTCCGGTGATCTGGAGTTGTATACCATGAATATAGATGGAACGGATGTGCATCAGGTCACCGATTCTCTGGGATACGATGGTGGGGCTTTCTTCTCTCCGGATGGTACCAAACTGGTATGGCGCGCATCACGCCCCAAAACCGATGAAGACATCAAGGTGTATAAGGATCTTTTGGCCCAGGGTATGGTGCAGCCTACCTTAATGGAGATCTATGTGGCCAATGTGGATGGTTCGAATGTGAGAAAAGTCACCAGTCTGGGCAAGGCCAACTGGGCGCCCTTCTTCCATCCGTCAGGAGAAAAGCTTATCTTTTCCTCCAATCATCATTCGCCGGAAGGCGGCCGGCCGAAATTCAATCTCTTTAGTATCAACCTGGACGGGACAGGGCTGGAACAGATCACTTTTGACGATGTATTTGATGCCTTTCCTATGTTCTCCCGTGATGGAAAGCAACTGGTGTTTGCCAGCAACCGTCACAATGGAGGCACACATGATACCAATCTGTTTATTGCTGATTGGGTGGAGTAGATCAGGAGTGATGTGGTGAGAAGTGAGAGCAAGTGCATCAGGAAATTCTATTAGCTTAGTAATTAGGGCGTTATCATCACAATATTACATTATCATAACATCAAATAATGCTCATCCAGTTTCCACGATCTTTTTTCTGGGGGAGTTCCACTTCCGCCCCGCAGATCGAAACACCTTCCGACCATAACTGGCGGGGTTTCGTTGCACGGGACGGGAGTGTATTTGATCGAACCATTGACCACGAAAAGAAGAGGGAGGAAGACCTTGAATATATAGTTCGCTTCGGGCAGGTATACCGTTGTGGGATAGATTGGGCAAGACTACAACCTGAACCTTTTGGCATCTTTGATCCGGAAGTGGTGGATGAATACCAGGAATTTTTTGCCCACATACGCGATGAGGGGATGAATATTATGTTGGTATTGCACCATTTTACCAATCCCATCTGGTTTGAAGAGCGTGGCGGCTGGCTGGAAGAAAATAACATTAGCGCATTCGTCGATTTTGCGCAGCAGTGCATTACATACTTCGGTAGTTATGTTTCTTATTGGAACACTTTTAATGAACCTAATGTGTACGCTGCGATGGCATATCTCCTGGGGCAATTCCCTCCGCAAAAGAAAAGCCTGCGTAAAGCCGACCGGGTATTGAACTATCTGGGACAGGCCCATCGCATTGTACATGATCTGATCAAGGATCAATATCCCTTTCATCAGGTAGGAATCTCTTTGAATACTGTCTGGTTCGAGGCTATCCATCCGCTGGGGCGCCTTCCGGCCTATATGGCAGACCGCTGGTTCCACCGAAAAGCTTCCCGCTACTTCAGCAATGTGGATTTCTGGGGACTGAGCTATTACGCTTATGTGCCTTTTAACCCGAAACCCATCACCGAGATTAACAAACCAGGGAAACTGGCCCGACTGGGGATCAAACATGATAAAATGTGGGGCTATCGTCCGGAAGGCCTGGGCCGGATGTTGCGCAAATTTCACAACTGGTACAAAAAACCGTTGATCGTGGTAGAGAACGGAATATGTACGGACGATCCCGATGTGCGCATCCAGAGCATAAAAGACTATTTGCAGGTGATCGACCGGGTGATGGAAGAAGGAATTCCAGTGCAGGGATATATCCATTGGAGTACCTTCGATAACTTTGAGTGGAATCTGGGTCCTGGTTATCGCTTCGGACTGGTTGCTGTGGATCCCGTCACGAAAGACCGAAGGATGACGCGGGCCGGTGAATTTTATGCGGAAGTAACGCAAACGGGACGGGTATATTTGTAAATACCTGATACTCCATCGATTCAATTAATGCGAATTGTCAAATGAAACTACACCTGATATTCCCTGTCCTGCTTTTGAACCTTTTTTCCCTGAATGCCCAAAATGGTGTTTTTACCGGCACAAATGCCCGCAGTATAGCGCTGGGAGGAACGGGAGTGGCCTCCACCGGTATCGCTGCACTCACCAATAATCCAGCCGGTCTGGCCGATCTCGCGGCCTGGGGTGTCAGCGCTCAGGCCGAACAGCGGTTTTTACTTTCCGAACTGCAACTATTCAGTGCTGCCGCTGCTTTCCCGACGACCTCCGGTACTTTTGGCATACAGCTCAATTACTTCGGCTTTGAGGATTACAATGAACAAAAGATAGGGTTGAACTACGCCCGTAAGCTGTTTGACCAATTTTATCTCGGCGCTCAGGTCGGCATCTTCAACCTCCGGATACCGGAATACGGGAACCGAATGCTGGTAACGGCCGATCTCGGATTACTGGCTCCCGTCAGCCGGTCACTCGCATTTGGGTTGCATCTGATCCAACCCATGCGACTGGAGATCACCGAGGGGGAATATCTGCCCACAGTACTGTGTTTTGGTCTGGATTACCGGGCTTCAGAAAAGATCCATTTACTGGCGGAAATAGAAAAGGATATTCAGAAAAAGCCTCGCGTGCATACCGGATTGGAATACCAGATCATCGACCCTCTATTCCTGCGATTGGGCGTAGCCACCGAACCTGCCTCCGTGAGCTTTGGGATAGGCTACGTGCTGAGTGGTGGTTTGGCCATTGATGTGGCCGCTGCGTATCATCAGGTATTGGGTTTCACACCTGCACTGGGCGTGATCTATCAGGGCGAGTAAGCGGAACGTTCAGGCATTCGGTACTTTAAAGGTGGCAAAGAGCCGCTTGATACTAAACCGTCCGGCTCCATTGACCCATACCATGAGGAGGCCGCCGGTAATGGCTATATTTTTCATGAATAAAATAGCCTGCATCCGCTCGATCTCCGGAGGATCATTCCAAAAAGAATGGACAATGAAAGTTACCGGTACCCAATACAACAGCAGCATAAATGCTCCCAGGCTGGCGCGATAACCGGATAGAATCATTAACCCTCCCAAGACCAGCAAGGTGACCGCACCAACAAATAAAAGGTCCTGTTGCCAGGTGATACCGTATTCGGTCATAGTTGCCTTGGTGGGCTGCATATAAAAAATGGAATCGTAAGCTTCGTAGAGAAAAATAAAGGAAAGGAATATTCGACCGATCAGATCACCTACATCTTTCATGCACGTCCATGTTTGGTTATTTATTTGTGTTTGGGCTAGTACTTGGGTCAAATGTAAGACTAATATTCGGCTAGTGAATGACGCGGCGTAAATTTAATGACAGCCTTTCCCTACGGTCAATGATGGAGGTTCTGCCAACAATATTGAAAAACCTCAAGATGAAGATCTCGTCAGAGACATCGCAGATGACTCGTCCGTCAGCCCCGGCCACAGGTAACGGGGCGTCCGTCAGTAAGCCATAAGCGAAAGCGTTATGACATCCGTCTAACCACTGCCCGCGCCACATTCTGCCCATCCATCGCCGCCGAAATGATCCCACCGGCATAACCGGCCCCTTCTCCACAGGGAAACAGCCCATCGACGTCCTCGTGCATATAGGTATCCGCATGACGGGGAATACGCACGGGCGAACTGGTGCGACTTTCCGTGCCGATCACATTGGCTTCTTCGGAATAATAACCTTTCATTTTTTTACCGAATACCTGGACGGCCTGCTGTAGACGGCGGGCGATTCCGGCTGGTAACAATTCATGGAGGGGTGCGGGATAAAGCCCCGGAATGTAAGAAGAGGAAGAAAGCTGGGTGGAAAGTTTGCCCTGAACAAAATCGGTCAGGCGCTGGGCGGGCGCGCGCTGACTAC
>JAGQXH010000326.1 GCA_020436695.1 Lewinella sp.
GTATTGTTAAGACGGTAAAATCCGCTAAAAAACTGGTGGATCGCAAAGATCCGGTGATCTGGGAGATCCTGGAAAATATCCTGAAAGGTCATCCTGTATTGCTCAACCGGGCACCGACGCTGCACAGCTTATCTATCCAGGCTTTCCAGCCGAAGTTGATCGAGGGTAAAGCTATCCAACTGCACCCGCTGGTATGTACAGCATTCAACGCCGACTTTGACGGTGACCAGATGGCGGTGCACGTACCACTGAGTCAGGCTGCTATCCTGGAAGCACAGGTGCTGATGCTGTCTGCTCACAACATGCTCAACCCGCAGAACGGTTCACCGATCACGCTGCCTTCTCAGGATATGGTATTGGGCTTGTACTACATCACTAAGCAGCGCAAGTCTACCAAGGAGATCAAAGTTAAAGGCGAAGGCCGTGCTTTCTATTCTGCGGAAGAAGTGGTTATCGCTTATAACGAAGGCCAGCTGGATCTGCATGCTCCCATCAAGGTGCGCGTAAAGACGGAAAACGAGGAAGGAGAATGGGTGATGACGCGTCTTGATACAACCTGCGGCCGGGTGATCTTTAACGAGGTGGTACCCGAAAGCGTACCTTTCATCAACCAACTGCTCACCAAGAAGAACCTGAAAAAGGTTATTGGTGGTGTAATCGAGCGGACCAGCTTTGCCGTTGCGGCCGACTTCCTGGATAACATCAAGGAGCTCGGTTTCATGTGGGCGTTCAAGGGCGGTCTGTCGTTCAACCTGGGTGACCTGATCACTCCTTCCATCAAACAGTCTATGTTGGAAGAAGCACAGACCGAGGTGGATGAGGTTTGGGATAACTACAATATGGGTCTGATCACCAATAACGAACGGTATAATCAGATCATTGATAAGTGGACCTATGCGGATAACCGCATTACCGATACACTGATGCGTGAGTTGGCTGCTCACAAGCAGGGTTTCAACTCCGTATACATGATGCTTGACTCCGGAGCCCGGGGTTCCAAGCAGCAGATCAAGCAGTTGTGCGGACTGCGGGGTTTGATGGCCAAACCGAAAAAATCCGGAGACTCCGGTGGCGCGGTAATTGAGAACCCGATCCTCTCTAACTTTGTAGATGGACTGTCGGTTCTTGAATACTTCATCTCTACCCACGGTGCCCGTAAGGGCCTGGCGGATACGGCATTGAAAACGGCTGACGCCGGTTACCTTACCCGTCGTCTGGTGGATGTTTCTCAGGATGTGGTCATCATGGAAGATGACTGTAACACCCTGAGCGGTATCGAGACTACTGCACTGAAGGATAACGATAAGATCATCGAGAACCTGGCTTCCCGGATCGAAGGTCGTTATACACTGCACGATATCCTGCATCCGGAAACGGAGGAGGTTATTCTCAAGGCCGGTGACTATATCAGCACCACTATGGCTGAGAAACTGGAAGAAATCGATGTGGAAATGGTTACCATCCGTTCGGTACTGACCTGTGAAGCCAAACAGGGGACCTGTGCCAAATGTTACGGTAAGAACCTGGCAACCGGCCGGATCGCTGAAATGGGTGACGCAGTGGGTATCATTGCTGCCCAGTCGATCGGTGAACCGGGTACTCAGCTGACCCTGCGTACTTTCCACGTCGGTGGTATTGCTTCTCTGTCGAAGACGGAATCAGAGATCGTTTCCAAGTTCAATGGTAAACTTGAATTCGACAGTATCCGGGTAACTGAGACCAAGGATGATCAGGGTAACAAACAGAATATTGTACTATCCCGTACCGGTGAAGTGCGTATTCTGGATGCTGATTCCGGAAAGCAGTACGCTTCCCACCACATTCCTTACGGCTCTATTCTGCACGTAAAGGATAAGCAGGAGGTGAAAAAAGGCGATCTGATGTGTGAATGGGATCCGTTCAACGCAGTGATCGTATCCGAATTCTCCGGTGTAGCAAAATTCGAAGATATCGAAGAAGGGGTGACTTTCCGTATTGAACGGGACGATCAGACGGGCTACGCTGAGAAAGTAATTATTGAACCTAAGAACAAGCGTAAGATTCCCATCATCAAGATCATCAGTCCTGATGGAGAGGAATTGCGAAGCTATAACCTGCCGGTGGGTGCATACATCTCTATTGAAGATGGCGACCAGGTATATGCCGGTAGTAAAGTGGTGAAGATCCCACGTAAACTGGGCAAGATCCAGGATATTACCGGTGGTCTGCCTCGGGTAACGGAATTGTTCGAAGCCCGTAACCCGTCTAACCCGGCTACGGTATCCGAGATCGACGGTGTGGTTTCCTTCGGTAAGATCAAGCGCGGTAACCGTGAGGTACTGGTCACAGCTAAAGACGGCCAGATCCGCAAGTACCTGATCGGTCTGTCCAAGCACATTCTGGTACAGGAAGGTGACTTTGTACGTGCCGGTACGCCGCTGTCCGATGGTGCAATTGCTCCGCGTGACATTCTGGCTATTAAAGGTCCGTTTGCGGTACAACAGTATCTGGTGAATGGCGTACAGGAAGTATACCGCTCTCAGGGTATCACGATCAATAACAAGCACATTGAGGTGATCGTTCGTCAGATGATGCGCCGCGTGCAGATCGAGGATCCGGGAGATACCAACTTCCTGGAAGGCGAAGCCGTGGAAAAACACGAATTCCTGGAACGCAACGACTGGATCTTCGATAAGAAGTTCGTTACCGATAGCGGTGATTCCAACCGTCTCAAACCTGGACAGTTGGTGACGCTGCGTCAGTTGCGGGAAGAGAATTCTTACCTCAAGCGTAATGATAAAGCCATTGTGCAATACCGCGATGCTGTGGCAGCTACTTCCAGCTCGCTGCTGCAGGGTATCACTAAGTCTTCACTGGGTACGACCAGCTGGATCTCAGCTGCGTCCTTCCAGGAAACGACCAAGGTGTTGAGTACGGCCGCCATCGGCGCTAAGGCTGACTTCCTGATGGGCTTGAAAGAGAACGTTATCGTTGGTAAACGTATCCCGGCCGGTACCGGCCTGTCACAATTCCGCGATCTCTACGTGAACACGAAAGAGAATCAGGAGCGTGCCGGCGGGCAGTATATGGATGAGTATGAAGAGATGGAATACGACGGTTAATCTTCGGCTCCGCTTGCTTTAAGCAAAGCCGAAGGACGATCAATACGTTACAATTACGAATAGAATAAAAAAGATCCGGAGTGGAAACGCTTCGGATTTTTTTTGGGGTATATGATCAACATGGTGAGGTATATTTTCGGATAATTGCCGATGTCTTCCGGAAATCTGTTGGCCTGTGATCTACTTCGCCCTGTACAACTCCGACCGTGTATGGGGCAGGCTGTTGAGAACCCTTCGTATTGCCACTATACGGGGGAATCTCGACTACAATATAAGGCAGGTTCTCCGTTTCGATTATCTGCAAAATACGCTTACATTCAATTAGAAATTTAAAGTTTGACAAATCAGCAGAAAATTTGAACTTCCACCGCACCGGCTCCTTAGAGAATATGGGTGAAAAGGGTACAACCCTAATGAGCTCTTTAGAGTAATTACTTTATATTATAAGATAAAAAACGGCATCTCTTTGAAACACCTTTCTCTACAAGTCCTTTTTATACTATTGATAGGGCATCCGATTTTCTTTTCCTCCGTTCATGGCCAGAACATGTACGGATATGTAAAAGATCAAAAGACCGGAGAAAGTCTAATCGGTGTTAATATTTATGCTCCGGAAGCTCAAATAGGTACAACTACCAATACGTTCGGCTATTTTCAGATAACAACTTCCGGGCAAAATACTATCCACCTTCGACTGAGCTACGTGGGGTACGAAACCATCGATACGACACTAGCTGTAGCGCTATCCCAAAATATGATCATAAAAATGTCGGCCAATGCCAATTTACCTGAAATTGAAGTAACCGGCGACCAAAGCCTCGGTGAAGGCCGCCAATTGGGAAAGGTGGTCATTCCTATGGAACAACTCAATAAAGTGCCTCCTTTACTGGGCGAAGTTGATCCTTTTAAAGCCCTGGCACTGACACCCGGTATTGCCAATGGTGTAGAAGGCACCTCTGATCTTTACATTCGGGGGGGGACCCCGGATCAAAACCTGATCTTATACGACGGGGCTAAAGTATACAATGCTAATCACCTCTTTGGCTTCCTATCTCCTTTTAATCCCGATATTGTCAAGGATATCAAAGTGTACAAAGGGGCGTTTCCCAGTCGTTTTGGCGGACGCCTGTCTTCTGTAGTGGATGTCACCGGGAAGGAGGGCAACAAAAATAAGACTGTACGTAAGGCAACGATCGGGCTGATCAACACTCGTCTGTTACTGGAAGGCCCTTGGGTAAAGGATAAACTGTCTTATACCCTCGGCGCTCGTTCGTCACATTTAGCTACACTCTTATTATTTTCAGATCAGTCTTACTACTTCTATGATCTGAACGGAAAACTAAATTATAAAACGGATAGAAGTAATCTATCTTTTTCCGCTTATTCCAGCTGGGACAAATGGACGGTTGATCTTGGAAATAAAGAACAGGCATCCAAGCTGCATACAAGCTGGGGGAACAAAACCGCGAGCTTACGTTACGCTCGGGATATGGGCAGCCGTTTATTTGTACAGGGCCTGGTGACCTTTAATCATTATCAATATGGAATACAACAAAACCTGGACGAGAGGGATACCACAAGCAATAGCATCCTGAGCAGATCATTTATTCAGGAATGGGACGGGAAGGTGGATGCAGACTACCGACTGACTAAAAACTGGGGTATTAACTGGGGAATAGAAGCCGGCTTAATGCGTATTAATCCGCGGTCGGTAGAAACGAGTACCGGGATAGGTAGCATCACCCAAACGGCTGTAGAGACGGAGCGTATCCTACGCCTGGCCCCATACCTGGAAAATAGCTTCAGCATTAGTGACAATCTTCAGGTGACACTGGGGGGGCGTTACGCCATTTTTAAAACTATTTCCGGTAACCGATATGCCTATCTTGAGCCACGCGTCAGCCTTGACTACGACTGGAATGGCTATCACGTCAAGGCCGCTTACGCAAAAATGAACCAGCCGCTTCATCTGCTGACGGGCAATTTTATTGGTGTTTCCAATAATATTTGGGTGGGCGCCAGTGCAACGGCTGCACCCCAGAGCGTCGAACACTTTTCTTTAGGCGTGGAAAAGAAAGTGAGTAAGGCCTTATTCGCTTCGGCCGAACTATACTATAAACGCTTCGAGCGGCTGGTTGACCCGCTACCCGGTGTCAGTTTTCTGCAGACTGATTTTAGCCAATGGGAGGATATCGCCGGATTGAATGGTCAAGGACGTGTGGCCGGATTGGAATTATTTTTACGTTATAAACATGAGCACTTTTTCGGATGGCTGGCGTATACCTTGTCTATTAGCAAGGTACGGTTTGATGAGATCAATGGAGGAAATTGGTATTTTCGAACCTATGATCGAAGGCATGATCTGTCCATTACCGGTGGTTATCAATTAGGAAATAATTGGGAGTTCTTATCCACCTTTGTGTTGAACAGCGGCAACCGTCTAACCCTACCTACCTCGCTTTATTACGACCCATTGTCAAGAATACCGGTGGGAGTATATCGGGGTCGAAATAATGAGAAAACGCCGATCTATCATCGCCTGGATATCTCTTTTCGCCATCATCGGGTATGGCCTTCGGGAAAAGAGCGGACTTTTAATGTGGGCATTTATAATGTTTATGCCAGAAAAAATCCTTTCTATGTCATTGCCGAACCCGATCTTAATTTTGATAACCTTTTCGATGAAGAAAACCGCAAGTTGACCTTGGGTAATCAGGTCAAGCAGTTCTCCCTCTTTAACTTAATTCCTTTTGTAAACTATACATTCACTTTCTAATGCGTCTCTTAAAGCTATTAATTATTTTGGGAACTTGTGCCTGGCTGGGCTGCACCAAAACACTGGACTACATAGTGGATTTTCCCGGTGAACAGCTCGTGGTCATCGGTACCATATCTCCCGTTTCAGGAGCAGCCGTCCATATAACCAGAAGTATCTCACCCTCCGGAGCCTACGAGTTGCTTGACGATCTGAAGATCGAGGATGCTCAGGTCTACCTCTATCGAGGAGATACGCTAGTGGGCTTATTACCACATGCTGGTGCCGGGCTTTACAAAAGTACCGGAGATATGTCTTTTCTGGCTGATGAAACCTATTGGTTAGAAGTTGAGCATGAAGTATTGGGCACGGTAAGAAGTGAAGAAGTACTTATCCCTGAACCGATCCAACAATTTCGGGCCAGTTTTGGGTTTACTGGAGCACTTACTTCTGCCAATGAACCGGAGGGAAAACTGGTTTTATCATTACTCGATCAAGTAGGAGAAAATCATTATATCGTGCGTGTGCAACCAGATTTACCCGGAGCCTATATTTTTAGTTGGTTTGAACTATTCGGCCTGCACAATTTTGAGGCATGTGCAGTTACACCGTATCGGTTTTCAGATAACTGTTTTGACGGGGATACTTTTGAATTGGGGCTGTTATTCGGTATAAGCGGTAAAGCATATGTGTCTTCCGGAGAGGAGAAACCTTACAATAGTATTGTTTTGAGTGTCGCATCTATCTCACCAGAGTACCATCATTATTTATCAGATCAGGAATCTTTGGAAACACCATATGGTGTTCTCGAACCCGGACCGACTTTCAGCAATATAAACGGAGGACTGGGCGTATTTATGGCACTTAATGAAAAGGTCAAAATATTTAGATTTTGAATAGGCGATCTCTGCCAATCATTTGGAATAAGTAATTAAACTGTATGGTATTTAAGCTATCTTTAGGGGGATTTATGACACGTTCCCTAACGGAAAGAGCAAGAGAAAATGAAACACATTTCCATCTATGTGCCCCAACGTGCCGTTATGGAAGCGGTCTCTCCCTCTTACCGGCTGTTTACTACTGCTAACGAATTTCTTCAGGCAGCCGGTGAACCTCCTTCATTTGCAGTAGAGTTTGTCGGACTGGAAAGACAGGTCAAGGCGCAGGATGGCGAATATCTGATCCCCACCGGCCGGTTGATACAAGAAATTGAGCAAACGGATCTCATCATTATTCCCGCGCTTTACGGTGATCTAACGGAAGCAGTGGCTTTAAACCGGGCTGCTATTCCATGGATACAACAACAATATGAACGGGGGAGTGAGGTGGCTTCGCTTTGTGTGGGGGCTTTTCTGCTGGCTGAAACCGGCCTGCTCAACGATCGGAAATGTTCCACTCACTGGGCGTATTATCAGGAATTCAGTGAGAAATATCCGGAAGTTGAGGTGGTAGATGGGGCGATCATTACCGATGAAGGTCATCTGTATTCTAGTGGAGGAGCCAATTCGCTCTGGAATTTGTTGCTTTATCTCCTGGAAAAATACACAAGCCGCGATATGGCCATTTTGGCAGCAAAATACTTCGCTATAGATATTGATCGGAATAGTCAGGGTGCTTTTACCATTTTTAATGGTCAGAAAGACCATAAAGACCATGAGATACAGGAAGTGCAGAACTACCTGGAAAATCACTACGAAGAAAAGACTACTATTGATGATCTGGCAGAAATGGTTGCTATCAGCCGGCGTACTTTCGAACGTCGATTTAAAAGTGCAACCAATAATACAGTGATCGAATACCTGCAGCGGGTAAGGGTGGAAGCGGCTAAACGCTGCTTTGAGTCTTCCCGCAAAAATGTAAACGAGGTGATGTACGACGTGGGGTATTCCGATACCAAGTCTTTCCGTGATGTTTTTAAGAAGATTACGGGCTTAACGCCGGTGGAATATCGGAACAAATACAGTAAGGAGAATTAACTTCAACACCTCCTGGTTGTCGGATGACACTATCGAACAGGTATGTGAGTGGCTGGAGTATTAATCTACGAAACAACCGATAACAACGTAATATGATCCGTCCCCATACTCTTTTCCTGGATGTAAACGAGACTTTGTTGGATCTTTCTCCTCTGAAGATCAGCGTTGGAAAAGCCCTGGGGAATCGGGAAGATTTGTTGCCGTATTGGTTCAGTGTCATGCTCCATTATTCGCTGGTTGCTTCGGCCATGGATCAATTTGAAGATTTTGGTACAATAGGCATGGCGGCCCTGCAAATGGTGGCACGTAATCTGGACATTGATCTGGAAGAGGCTGAAGCCAGGGCAGCCGTGCGACCCATTCTACAGCTTAAGCCTTACCCGGATGTACTGCCGGCACTGGAAGAGATCAGAGGTGCCGGCATTCAATTGTATGCACTTACTAATTCCTCCCGTATCGGTGTCCGCTCCCAAATGGAATATGCTGGGCTGGATAAGGTACTCCATGGCTGGTTCAGTGTAGAGGAAATTGCCATCTACAAACCACATCAACATGTTTACCGTTGGGCGGCTCTTCAGGTGGGCGTTCGTATCGAGGACTGTATGATGGCGGCTGCCCACGGATGGGACGTGGCGGGAGCTATGGCAGCAGGAATGCGGGCAGCTTTCATTGAACGACCGGGGCAGCAACTATACCCTCTTGCAACCAGGCCTGAGGTAGTAGTGTCGGATTTTCAAGCCCTGGTCCGGGTTTTGATTTAGGTATTGAAATATATTGTGTTTTATTTTAATTGTTAATCAAGATTGTTTATATTTGAAGCTCATCGGTAATCACTGCACATTTTCTGTGCCATCTAGAATACTTTAGTCGGAGTCGAATTTCCTAAATGATACATAGCTGGTTACTCCCAATTGATGAAGGATCCGGTCATTGGGTGGATCAGGTTTTAAGCTTTTTGCGACCATTTGTTGCTTGAAAGGCCAGGCCCGGCTTTGCTTTTAGCCTGGCTGAATGTGATGGATGGTTGGCGGAGGCGGAAAGGGTGGGCCCACCCTCAATCCCCATCGTATACCCTCACCCTCCAAAACCACTCACCGGCAAATAGAAATTACTTCAGGTCGAATGGGTATCCACTGAATGTTGAAACTTACTTCCCAAATACAGCAAACTTCTTGATCAAAGGCCGGTCTTCCGCAGAAGTAACATGCAGCCTGATCCGTTGCGCCACAACCGGATCAAAATGCTGAATATGCTTATGTCCGATGGCTGTGCCTTCTGTTATGGTGTGCCATTTGCCGCCTCGTTTAACTTCGATCAGATATTTCCGTACCCTT
>JAGQXH010000327.1 GCA_020436695.1 Lewinella sp.
GGATTTAAAAGGGATGGCCATTTCGGCCGTCCAGCTATCATCATGGATCTGGGTATTGACAAACCACTTATTGTCCCAGGCGTCGTTAATACCTTGCCGGTTATTACTTCCACGCGTACCGGTCTGACCCGTGATCAGGGATTCGAGTTGTACTCCGGCCGGATTGACCCCAAAAGAAAAACCATTGGTGCGCTCATTGACCGGATCGAAAACTACTGAGAAGGCATCACCCTGCCAGAAATTAGGATTGTCGCGCTTGAGGGAAGGGATTACATAAGGACCGGAGCCTTTGCAGGTAATGCCGAGGTAGATGAAGTTGTCGTCGTAGCTCATCATCACTTCGGTCTGTATATCGGCATTTGCCCTGGCGTCGTCGGTGGGGTAGCTCATCCAGAAGTCAGTTGCCGCATCAGTTTCCTGCCAGACCGCTTCTTCGAGTATGCCGTCGATCATGATCTTTTCCTCGGTACGACGGATGGTGATCTGGTAATTTTCCTGCAGATTATTGCGGACTTCCTGAGCTGATAGATATACACAAGCAAAGGTTAGCAGTAGTGCTATGGTTGGTTTTCGTTTCATCATAATCCAAGAACGGAAGGTGTTTCGGTGTCTATTCTCAGTCAAAGATAGAAATTAAGACCCAGCTTTTTGTACTACGCTGTTAGCTTACCGGTCTGATAAAGTAAATGTTAGAGACTTCAGAAAGGCAATTGCTGCCCCATTGAATACAAGGGGTTGTTCTACATTGACCACATGCCCGCATTCGGGAATGACGTGGAGGCGGGATGAAGCGTGATCCTTCACCAGTCTGGTAATGGAAGGTAGGAACATGTGATCTTCCGAGCCCATGATGTAGAGCGTGGGAATACCGCAGTCATTGATCCGGAACCAGGCCAGCAGCGGATTGACCTCTGCTGCCAGGGTAAACCAGCGCTTAAATTCTTTTTGGTACAGTTTTTTCGCCTCGTTGATGAAGAGATTACGCGATTCGCGATGGCTTTTACGCGGCATTATGATGAAGGCAAAAAAGCGGTAGAGTAGGAGATAGGGGATGACCGACTTCAGCATGGCCCCGAGGCGCATGAGGATCTGCCCACGCATATTCAGTTTCATCACCGCTCCACCCATGATCATGCTTCTGGTGCGCTCCGGGTACCGCTCGGCGATCTCCCGGATGATGATGGTACCCAGGGAAATACCCACGAAGTGCGTACGGCGGATGTTCAGATGATCCAGCACTTCCACTACTTCATCCCCGATAACATCGAACGTGTACTGTCGCAGTTTTTCGTATACCGGTCGTTTCGATTTACCATGACCGCGCAGATCTACCAGCAGGACATTATAATCGCGGCTGAAATCCCGGATCTGCCGGAACCAGATGGAACTGCTGCCGCCGGCTCCGTGTACAAAGGTGACCCAGTCGGCTTCAGGAGGACCTTGATATGTGGTGTAGTGAAGCACAGTTGAAAAACAGTTATCGTATCATTTTGTTTTGGCGTGTTTTCGGGTAGAGGAGACCGGTTATCCGCATAAAGGTAACAATTGCTTTTGAAATCGACTCCGGCAGCATAACTCATTTGGCGATCAGCCGAAAGCTTAGCCAGCCGGCTACAAAAACGAGTAAGAAAGACAACAGATGTGTATGCCAGCGCCAGTTCCTGTGCACATTGAGCCGTTCTGATGCATCTGCTTCCACGGAATTGCTCCAGGCGATAAAACCATTGGCCATGGGATGGGTACCCAGCAGGTAGTATTTGTGGTTGCCGCTGGTATGGCCAAGCCCGAAAGTCTCGATGCTGTTGCGGAGGCCAATAGCCGTTTCCGCTTCGCCGTAGAGGCCCATCACCCGCCGGCCGACGATCGAGGCAGCTCCGCCGATACCCCAGATGACGGGGCCGGAATCAACATCGCCCCAGGCGGTTATTCCCTTGGGATATTCTCGGATACCGGGCAGGCCCAGGCGGTAGTCCAGGAAGTATTCTTTGTAGATCTCAAACTTTTCGCGGGTATACACGGGATCTATATCGAGTAGGAAATTCAGGATGAGACCTTGGGAGGAGCCGCGGGAATGCTCCAGTACCTGTCCGGTTTCCCGGCTCACGGAATGGGGGATCAGGCCCAGCCGGTCAGTGCGGGCTTCTACTTTGATCAGCCAGTCGTCGATCACCTCCTGAAATTCACCCGGGTACAGGCGGTCGTAAATGGCTACGGAAGCCATGGCCACTACCATATCCGCCGGCCAGTAGCGCTGCGGGTAAGATTCGAGAAATGGGCTGTCCTGACGTTTCAGGGCGCGGGTGATCTCACGACAATTGTTCCGCAGTCTGCGCACCAGTGATACATCCCGTTCGGAAGCAGGCAGCGATTGCAGACGGCGGGCCAGGACGTAGTTGGTCCAGCCGCGATAAAAAATGCCGTATGCAGGTTGTAGATTCTTTTGAAAAGGTTGTAGTGCGGTTTCCGACTGCAATTCTTCCAGGGTCCAGTCCATTTCCAATTGGGCCCGGCGGAACAGATCGGTGTCAGGACCAATGGATTTGGCCAGTTCTGCCCAGGTAAGACCATAAAGGGCCGTCAGGAAAACAAACCCTTCCGGATATTGCTCCTGCATCTCGATGCCCGCACCGGCGTGTAAAGTCCCCTCCAGATAATTGAGGTGAAGGATTAGATCAGAATTCAAATCACTATTGCCATGCCTGACGAATTCAGGATGATGGTACAGCCGGAAGTTCAGGTATAATACGAGTAACACAAAAAGAGCAAGACCAGCGCCGAGAAACCGCCTGAATAGTTTAGCCAATGGATCGTAATTTTTAGCCCTCCTGAACAAAGATACTTCTTTGACTTGTATTCCCGATACACTTTGACTGCTTACTTAATATCACCCCCTGCTCTTCTATTCCGGTGCGATCGTCGTAATATCCGTTGCCGGAGTGGCTTGCCGACCTTGAACCATATATGTTTCGGTTGAGGTATCAGTTGGCTTATCCTCCCAAACGTAGAGTACTTGTTTTCTAAAATTAAAGGCCACTTTGCGCTGGCCGAAATAGTCCAGGCTCAGAATGCCGTCGACCATCGGACCGCGGAGCTCCCGGTTGAGATGTGTAAGATTGGAAAAAAGAGTCTGCATCGGGTCGAGTATCAATCCCTGTATTTGTAGTTGTGATAGCAGACCGATGGTGGTTTTTTTCGACTCCAGACCAAAACCGTTCATGTGCAATTCATTCAGGTCACTGAGGTGTTCTTCCAGCTTTTTCAGCGTACCCTGGTGAAAGAGATTGGCAGAAGCACCGCTGTCCAATGCCAGCATTAAGGAAACTTCTCCGATCCGGGCTTTGAAGACGGGTAAATGGCCTTTGGTTACAAAAGACAGAGAATCGGTAGGTGGTTCCTCGTCCAGGAAACTAACCAGTTTTTTACCTCGCTTGTCCAGCCGGGTCAGGATCATATTCTTGCCGGTATAATCGAACATCAATTCAAAATCCTGGAAAAAGGTACTGCCGATCAGGCCGACCAGCGGTAGCCCGAGGCTGTTTTCCAGATGAGTCATATCAGCAATATACGCGACGAGGTCGTCAGTCTGGATATTCCCTAAATGAAAGTCGACCACTTTTACTTCCAGTGAAGAGCCTTCCCCATTGGTGCCGACGATGACCTGTTCGGTTGGCTTCCCGGAAAAATGCTTACTGTTTAACAACAGACTGCCTTCGTAACCGGTATCTACCAGGAAAAAGCCGGACTGACTATTGGCCTGCCCCTCCACATAGATCAGATTACGGATATTTTGAAATGGGATCTGCGTAATCGAGACAGACTGTGCCCGGAGGAATGGCGTAATGCCCAGGATCAGCAGCAGAATAGTTGTCAGTTGGGTAAAAATTGTTTGCATAATTGTAGCGGTTTTTCAGCATAAAAGTCTATTGTCTCTTCGGTCAGGATTCCGGAAGATCTACTTTGGGAAAGGCATAAAGCACCCCTGTACTCCGTGCCCGTTACAGGCAGGCAGTTGAAGGCAGTCAAATAATTGTTTGTGGCACAAGCAAGGAAAGAGTTTCCCGCTATGTTGAAGGAAGGGTATCCCAATTCACTGACTGGCCTTGCTTTTTGGCAAGGGACAGAAGTGAATTAAACTTAATTGATGAAGGATATTAGAGGGGGTAAACCAGGATCAAAAGATCAGGTTTTGCATAGATTGCGTTTCCAAAATACAACTTTATTTCAAGATAGTCAAAAAAAATGATGAGGTAATGGCTTAATTATTAGGCTTTTAACTTGAATGTCGTTCCGGGTTGGGGGTATGGATAAAGGTGGGTGGAGCAGCCATTCGACATAAAGTTTGGTCGAAGGGTGCCTTTGGCAAAATAATTGGATCACAGAAGTTTGAATTCCTGCTATTCCTGTTGTTCTCCGGGAGTCTTCACCGCATAAATTACGGAATAGTGGAAGGTCATTCGGTCGAAAGATTTTTTTTGCAATCCTATACTTTTTACGAAATCAACCCAACCCGTTTCTTCCTCGCTATAGCCCTTTTTAAATAAAGCTTCGAGCCCTCCCTGGCTACGCGCTAGTCCTATGAGTCGCTCCGGGCCTCCATCCTGTACCTGGTGATACTGGGCCACTTTGATAAAAGAGAAATAACCGGAATCGGTAATATTTTGCAAATGCTGATCCTTCGCGAAAAAGACTGCTTTTGGACCTTCCAGTTGTTCTGATAATAGGGATACCCCCTGAAACAACCGACGATAGGCTTGTTCTGCCTGCCAGTCACAGGATGGCGGCCATCCGCAATCATAAATTACGAAAACCCCGCCGGGGCGTAGTACCCGGTTCGCTTCTTTAAGAGTGGATACCGGCTCCATCCAGTGAAAAGACTGCGAGCAGGATACAATATCAATAGATTGATCCGAAAATGGTAGGTGATCGGCATAGGCCTGAAGAAAGCTTACCTTCCCAGGCTGTGCACTCAGCTTCCGGCGGGCAAAGTCCAGCATGGCTTCGCTGGGCTCCACACCTGTTATGTCTTCCGCTAGTCCGGACCAAGCCAGTGTGGAGATACCGGTACCACAGCCCAGATCGACCACTCGTACGTCTTGTTCATTCCTGGTGTAGCGGATAGCCTGTTGTAGAAGATCAGACGGAGGTGACGGGCGATAACGGTCATATAAAGTAACGTAATCCGATCCGCTGAAGCGTTGGGCATTGAGAGAGAGTTCCATGGTTTATGGGTTGAATGGGTTATTTAGATGCAGTGATATTTATGTGATCAAAGCGATCAATTCTTCCGGCGATTCCGCTACGATCAGTCGTTCCCGGTCTTCTTTACGTAAAAAGGCAAAACGCACCATCTTATCCAGCAGCAGGAGCAACTCATCGTAGTAGTGATCGATGTTGAGAATGGCGCAGGTCTTGTGGACAAAGCCGATCTTGGTTTGGGTGTACACTTCGATCAGTTCATCCAATGTGCCGGCACCCCCGGGTAGCGCAATAAAAGTATCTGCAGCCTCGATCATCTTCATTTTCCGCTCGTGCATGTCCTTAACCACGATCAGCTCGCTTATACCCGGGTGGGCATACTCATCCCTGATCAGTTTTTGGGGACGAATGCCTGTCACCTGCCGGTCTTTTTCCAAAAATTCATTGGCAACAATACCCATCAGACCACTGTTGCCACCACCGTAGATCAGATCGTAATCCTGCTTTGCTAATAGCCAGGCCAGGTGCCTCGATTGTTCGACGATCACCTCAGAATTGCCGGTATGGGCACCACAAAAGATACAGACCTTCTTTGCTGGATCCATTTTTAGTCTTTTTTGCTGAAGCCGGTTACGGAAAATGTTTGCCGATCACTTTATGCATGGCGCTATGTATAGATGGCCCGGCAGCGATCACCTCATTACCGAATAGATAGTTGTCGCCTCCACTAAAGTCGGTGATCACGCCACCCGCTTCCTGCACGAGAAAGGCACCGGCCGCCACATCCCAGGGCTGGAGACTATATTCATAAAACCCGTCAAAACGACCGCAGGCTACATAGGCCAGGTCGACGGCCGCTGCACCCAGGCGGCGAATGCCGCGGGTATTCTGGATAAAATATTTCAGGCAGGCCAGGTAAGGATCGGTGCGTTCGTAATCGTAGTACGGAAAGCCCGTGGCCAGAAGCGCATTGGCCAGTTCGTTATTTTGCCGGACGCGCACCGGGGACTGATTCAGGAATACCCCACCACCTTTCCAGCCATAAAAGAATTCCTTCCGGTTGATCTCATATATGATACCCAGTACCAGTTCTTCCTGATACCGGAGCGCCACACTGATGCAAAACACCGGGATCTGATGGAGAAAATTGGTAGTACCGTCCAAAGGATCAATGATCCATTGCCATTCTCCTTCGGCATTCTCAGTGGTATCTTCTTCCGTAAAGAATACGGATTCCGGCAGCAATTCGGTAAGGCCTTCTACCAGCAGGTTTTCGGCTTCTTTATCCACGTAGCTCACCAGACTGTTCAGGCTTTTGGTCTCGATCCGGTCCTGATCCACTTTTCCCAGTTCCCCCTGAATGAATTCGGCAGTATGCAGTACTATTCGTTGTGCTTCGCGGCACAGCCGCGCGTAGGTTGAAGACATAAATGTTAGTCTGTTAGTCGTAAGTCAATGAGTCGTAAGTCGGTCAACAAGATATTGCGGAGCTGTATATACAGTGAGTGAAGTATTCTTTCCATTCTCCAGTCCCCATGTCACCAGATCACATCCTCCATTCCGCCGT
Organism: Lewinella sp.; assembly: GCA_020436695.1. Classification (GTDB taxonomy): domain Bacteria; phylum Bacteroidota; class Bacteroidia; order Chitinophagales; family Saprospiraceae; genus Flavilitoribacter. The sequence goes on from JAGQXH010000327.1 coordinate 6,764, forward strand.
AAATATAACGAATTAATCCCCCGTACATTCATTGCCGGAAATGAAACCTTAACTTTGCACTTATGTTTGTTCACTATAGCACTACTTCGGTGTTACAGCCCGCTGCGCTATGATAGAAGCTTTTAAGGAAAGTCCGCTATTATTGCTTTTTGTCGTTTCGGCCATTGGCTACGCCGTCGGCAAGATCCCCATTCGTGGGGCCAGGCTGGGCTCGGCCGCCGTCCTTTTTGTGGGGCTGGGTTTCGGAGCACTTGACCCCAAGTTGTCCGTACCGCAGATCATCATCGTATTGGGGCTGTCTATGTACGTGTATACCATCGGGCTGAGTAGCGGTGCCGGATTTTTTCACACCTTTAAAAAGCACGGACTGGTCAATTCCTTGTTCATACTGGGAGTCATCGGTTTTACGGCCCTGGTTACTGCCGGTTTTCATTTCTGGTGGGGGCTGGATGCCGCTACTTCGTCCGGCATCATGTCGGGTACCAATACAAATACCCCTGCACTGGCCGGTCTGCTTGATCTGATCGGTAAATCGCCCAAGGTGGTCGACCGGGATGCCATGAGCAGCAACGCCGTAGTGGGATATTCCATCTCCTATCCGACGGCCGTGCTGGGAGCGATGATGGCCATCGGCATGATGCGGCGCTGGTTGCGGGTGGATTACCGTCAGGAGGAAAGACGGCTACAAAGTATCTATCCGGTGAATGAAAACCTTACCCGCTGGTCGGTCGAGGTTACGAATGATCAACTTACCACGCACACCATTCGGGCGCTTTTTCAGCATTTTGGCGGTAGTCTGGTGTTTGGCCGGATGAAGCGCAACGGCGATTCTTTTCTTCCCAATATGGACACCACGATCGAACTGGGAGATCAGATGGTGTTGGTTGGCAATGAAGAAACCGTGCAAAAGGCAACGGCGCTGATCGGGGAAAAACTGGAAACGGAGCTATCTTTTGATCGCACGGTATTCGATGCCCAGCGCCTGTTTGTTTCCAATCCGACCGTGGCAGGCCAGAAGATCGCTTCGCTGAACCTGGCGGAAAAGTATTCCGCCATCATCACCCGGGTCAAGCGCGGAGATATGGATGTGCTGGCCAACGGGGACACTATTCTGGAACTGGGCGATCAGGTGTTGGTCGTTGCCCGTCGTACGGATATTCCGGCACTCGCCGAGATCTTCGGCGATTCCTACGATGATCTGAGCCACATTGATCTGCTCTCCTTTGGATCGGGTATGGCCCTGGGCTTATTGCTCGGACTGATCAGTTTTGCTCTTCCCGGCGACTTTACTTTTAAGCTGGGCTTTGCCGGCGGACCGCTTATAGTGGGATTGGTATTGGGTGCGCTGCGGCGTAGCGGTCCGGTGGTATGGACGTTGCCCTACAGCGCCAATCTGACGCTCCGACAGATGGGGCTCATTCTCCTGCTCGCCGGTATCGGCATTCGTTCGGGGCATACTTTTCTCAATACCTTATTGCGGGGAGACGGTCTTTTCCTTTTCGGTGCCGGCTGGGTCATTAGTTTTTTTACGGCGATCCTTGGCCTGTTAATAGGTCATCGTTTGCTGAAGATCCCATTTTCCCTCCTCTCGGGTATGATCTCCAATCAACCGGCCGTACTGGAATATTCCACTTCGCTGGCGGGGAACAAATTGCCGAATGCCGGCTTCACCATGATCTTTCCGGTATCGATGATCGTGAAGATCATTCTGGTGCAGGTGTTGTTTGGATGGCTGATCGGTACCTGATCGGACGATCGCTGCCCTTACTCTATGCCCATCCATCCCTGTAGCCCGCCGGTATGGATCATCAACACCGTACTGCCTTTGGGAAAATATCCTTTTTCGATGAGATCAAGAACGCCGTATGCCAATTTTGAGGTGTAAACCGGATCGAGTAAAATTCCGTGTTCCTGCTCGAAGGTGTACACAAACTGCCGGAGTATTCCTGGAAATTTCGCATAGCCGCCGAAGTGATAATCTGAGTTGACCTGCCAGTTCTGATAGGGGAATGCTTCTCCCAGCCACTTTTGCACTTCACTGGTCATGAAGTTCCCTTTCAGGGAAGAAATACCGAGCAAACGACTGCGGCCGGCGCAGGCACGGATCATACCCGCCAGCGTACCGCCCGTACCACACGTAACAGTGAGATGATCCGGTAGGCGACCGAGCTGGCTTTCGATCTCCGGAATGATCTCTTCACTGCCTTGCAGCGCCAGTTCATTGGTGCCGCCTTCGGGAATGAGGTAAAAATTGCCGTATTGGTTGCGAAGCGGTTCGATCACTTCGGGCAGATGCTTCCGCCGGTAAGTGGACCGGTCGAGATAAAGCAACTGCATGCCGTTGGCCACGGCCCGGCTTAGTGTTGGATTGA
>JAGQXH010000328.1 GCA_020436695.1 Lewinella sp.
TCTCAACTTCCATCACTACCGCAGTACCCCATTCCGCATCATGGCTTTTCATACCGTCAAGCAGGGCTTTCTCCGCAATGTCCTGAATATTGACATCGATCGTGGTGCGGACATCATCGCCGATCTGTGGTTCTACGGCGGTAAGATCCTCCACCGGCTTCCAGAGATCCCGGCGTCGATCCACCAGGATCATCAGCTCTTTGCCGGGTTCTCCTCCCAGGTATTCGTCAAATCGGCCTTCCAGGCCGATGGGCATGGCACTTTCCCGTACGTAGCCGATGGTGCGCCTTGCCAACAGGCCGAACGGACGTTTCCGTTCGCTTCTTTTTTCCGGTATTAGTCCGCCCCGGTTTTGCCCCAGATTGAACAGCGGGAATTGCTCGATCCGCCTTTTCTGGTTGTAAGAGACTTTGCTCTTGATCAAGATGTGCCGGTTGCGGTTTTTTGTACTGTCTCTGAGATCCAGTAAGCGTTCGCGCATCGCTCCCACCGTATAACTATCATCGACATATCTGGCCAGCATGACCGCCAGTGAATCCACATTTTCGTTATAATCTTCCGTGGTCGATGCAAAGGGGTCGAAGTACAGATCAAATATGGGCACGGAAGTCGCCAGCAGGCTGCCGTCATCCGCCAGGATATTGCCACGTTCAGCCTCTATCGTTCGCTCCTTGATCACATTCTGCATCCGCGCCTGACTTCTCCACTGCTCTCCTTCCTTTACGCCGATCACATAAGTGCGATACACCAACAGGATGGCTGCCGGTACGATCAGGCCGAACAGCAGAAAATACACCCGGTACAGTACTTCATTCTTAACGTCCATCCTCGGCGTCTACGACGATTTTTTTGGGTTTGCCTCTCTGCAGGCGCAGGCCGTCCGCTCTTACCTTATCGGCAATCTCGGATTGCAGGCTATTATACATATTTTCGGATTCCAGCGACATGTAGTACCACCGGAGTTCCTTAATGTCTTTTTCCAGCATCTGGATCGTACGCACATTGCGCTCAGCCAGATGAGAATTGGCGATGTAGATCACGGCCAAAAAGCCCAGAAAGGCGATAAACACCAGATTGCGGAGGAGCCATTCCACCGGCATCTGACTGATATCCTTAAAACTGGTCGTTTTCTTCTTGGCCATACAGCTATCCTATTACGGCTATTACCAGCCCGCTAATAATTTTGGTTCTTTCGTGTTTGTTGTTGGACTATGAATTGAGGGATCTTTTTATTGCAAGTTACCAACTTCAGGCCTTCTCCCCTACTCTCAGTCGGGCGCTGCGCGCCCTTGGATTTTCCCGGATCTCTTCGGCTGAGGGGAAAGCCGCTTTCTTGGTCAGTACGCGAAACGGCCGTGAAATATTGCCGTAAAAATCTTTTTCCTGTTCACCCTGCAAATTACCGGCCCGCAGGAAATTTTTCACCAGTCGGTCTTCCAGTGAATGATAAGATATGATCACCAGACGACCTCCGGGTTTTAACACCTCCAGGCTTTGTTCGAGAAAGTCACCCAGAGCGCCCATTTCGTCGTTTACCTCGATGCGCAATGCCTGAAACACCTGCGACAGGTATTTATTACGAGCTCCTCGAATGTAAGGTTCCATGGCTGCCAGAAAATCACCTACTGTGGCGATCATTTTGGCATCACGAGCCTGTACCAGTCCGCCGGCCAGCGTACGGGAGTTGCGCACTTCTCCGTATTCGCTGAAAATACGAATGAGTTCCTCTTCGGTGCGTTCGTTGATCACGTCAGCGGCGGTGGGGCCTTCCGTCTGGTTCATGCGCATGTCCAGAGCGTGATCAAAACGATAAGAAAAACCGCGGCTCCCTTCATCCAACTGATGGGAAGACACACCTAGGTCGGCCAGTATACCGTCTACCTGGCGAATGCCATATAATTTCAAAAAGCGACGCAGATAGCGAAAATTGTGCTGAACGAACGTAAAACGTCCGTCATCCGGCACATTTTGCAAAGCGTCCTGGTCCTGGTCGAAACCCAGCAGGCGACCTTTGTCACCCAGCTCCTTAAGTATCAGGCGAGAATGGCCTCCACCTCCGAAAGTGGCATCTACATAAACGCCAGCTTGCTGGATCTCCAGTCCTGCCAGAGACTCTTTGGGCATTACCGGAACGTGATAGGTCATTCGCTCGATTTTTCATCCAGGCTTCCGAGTACATCGTTGGCCAGATCGGAAAAGTCGATTGGCTCTTCTTCCATCATCCGGTCATACTCGTCTTGGGCCCATACTTCTATGCGGCCGTTGTAGGCAGACAGGATCACCTCATTTTCGATGCCTGCGTATTCAGTCAGGCGCTTGGGCAAAAGGATCCGATCTGCACTATCCATAGCGAGGGGTTGAGCCCCGCGGTAAAAATAGCGGGCGAAGTCCCGGTTCTTTTTATTGTACATGTTTAGGCTGTCCACTTCGGAAGAGATCTTTTTCCAGACATCCTCTGGATACAATACCAGACACTTCTCAAAACCGCGGTTGATCACCAGTGTATGCTTCTCTCCTTCCCCCAACTGACTGATCAGTCCGCTGGGAAGCCGCATGCGCCCTTTGGCGTCTAGCTTGCAATCATATTCTCCGAGAAGCTGTCTAAATGCCACGGTTTACACTTATGGATGATCAAATGTATTACATTTTGCCACATTTTACCACTTTTACCCACTATTTTTTACGATTTTCTACCACTAACTCCACTTTTGCTGGAAAAGTTCGTCTGAGTACAATGAAAATGTGGAAAAATCTGAATAACATTGTTGCAATAAAAACAAAAACAATAAAATTTACATCAAATTGTTTGACATTCTTTAGAAATAGAGTCTTCGCCTAACAGGCTGATAATAAAGGAAATGCTATCTGAAGGATGATTTTATTGATATTTAGTCTCAGTGTGGAAAAACGGTGGGAAAAGGTGGGAAGTTTTTTTATCGATAAGCGGTAAAGGGATAATCTGAGAATGGAAGGAGGTCAAAGCTTCGGGAAAACAATACTTACAGAGGTCCGGTCTAAAGATTGGTCACTGATAATGGTCAACTTTATCGGGCTGTTTTAAGAGGGTGGAAGTATACTGGCCATTGCTTGTATAAATTGAATATTAACAATATTTTTATTCAAAAAAGAAGGTTGGAAAAATCACTATATGTCCAAACCCATCATATATCTGGCATTTGCCAATGACGAGAATGCACATTTGGCGGTGTTAAAAGAAGAAAGCCGGCAACTTATGAGCATACTGGGGCCATTACATGATAAAGAGGCCGTTGAAGTATACCGGGATGAAAGTACCAGTGTCCATGATCTGATCGAAAGTTTTGAGCGATTTGACGGCCGTTTTGCCATTTTTCATTACGGCGGGCATGCCGGCGGAAGTAGTCTTCATCTCGAAGCAGGGCACGCCCATGCCAATGGAATTGCGGAGTTATTAAGCCGTCAAAAAGACCTGCAATTGGTATTTCTAAACGGTTGCTCAACCTATGCTCAGGTAGAGAGGCTGATGCAACTGGGTATAAAAGCCGTGATCGCCACCTCAGTAGCTATCGCTGACATTATGGCCAAGGATTTTTCAAGCTGGTTTTATCGGGCACTGGTGGCAAAAAAATCGATAAAAAGTGCTTTTTACTTTGCAGTAAGCGCCTTACATACCCAATATGGGGATAGCAGCTGTAAACCTGCACTAATTGAATATCGCGGAGGTCTCAAACTTGATATTGATGCAGATATAATACCCTGGGGACTATACATTAACGAGCAGCATAAAGAAACCCTAAATTGGAGGCTACCTGATCGCCCTATTCAACGACTCCTACCTCATCCTCTGGATAATTATTCCCCCAACGACTATCTTCCCAAGATACTGGGAGCCATGGCGAACTACGATCCCTCTCTTAAACGAATAATTGATGAGGTCAAATCCGGAAAGATGGATAAAAGAGAAGTATTGCCCATCATTATTCAAAAACTACCGTGGACGATCGGCGCACAATTGCAAAAGTTGATTTCCCGTAGCGAGTCTATGCGTAAGGCTGGGCTTGAACGCTTACAACAGAGTATCCAGACCTACATTGTTACGGCTCAGGTCCTTTTGTACATCTTAGTCTCACAATATTGGGAAGAACAAAGGAAAAGTCAGAGCGGGAATGCCCCCCAACAGGTAAATGAACTATTGATACTGAATGAGAACAGTGCACAATTTTTTGACTATATCGATACCTTGGGCAAGATCGGCAAAGTATTCATAGATAATGGTTGGCAGCCTTTTGTCAGCAAATTCTCAGATCTTTTCACCGCTTTGACAGAAAAAGGACCTTTTTACAAGGCTTATCTGCTGCTAGAATCTATCCGCGAACAACTTGCCAGTGGCAGACTGAATACTTCTTCGGTTCCTCAACTGTGCGAGGAGGCAGAAAACAGCCTTACGATCTTCATCGGCACCATCAGTTTTCTCATTAACTACAAAATGGTAGCCATTCGTGACATTTTCGTAACCAGTAGCCGGTACCAAACGGTAAACTACCTTCATAAACTGGGAAGTCTCAACGCTGCCGACAGTGCCTATCTGACCCTGGAGAGTGATCCACGTCCTTTTAAAAATCATACAGAAAGCGGCGCTATCCTACTAGTAGATGATCTGGACCATGAAAAAATCAGTCGATTCCTCAGTCTTTCCCCTTTCATTATTGACAATAACGTCTTTCTGGATAAAAGCCGGGAATCACTGGATATCTATCTTTATTCTCATGTTGAGAACGGGGAATATGTTTATAAGAATGTCAACAGCCAGTTCCAGAAAATGATCTCACAAAATGCATACTCCATCAGTACCGGATACGAAGAAAAAGTGGAAGTAAAGGATGAAGTCGATATCGGCTGGGAATTTAATGAATCTTCCGTAAAGATCTTACGCCCCTACGCGCTGCTGAAAACTCAATTTGAAATCATGAAAAAGGAATTGATTAATGCCGGATAAAAGCCCATTTAAGTTTTTGGATGCTTTTGAAAAAAATGATGTCAGCTCATTTTTCGGACGCAGTTGGGAAACCGAAACGCTTTTTAAAAAGACGTTTGAGTCGAACCTGATCCTTTTGTACGGCTTATCCGGTACCGGCAAGACCAGTCTGGTGCGTTGTGGTCTACACAATATGTTTGCTGATACCGACTGGTTACCGCTTTTCATCCGGCGGGAACGGAATATCATAGCTAGTTTGCAACACCATATTTTCCAGGCCGCATACGAGAAGAAATCGTTGAAAGATCAACCCATTGCCCGACAGGTCTATTCCTTGTACCTGGATTATTACAAACCGGTATATCTCATTTTTGATCAGTTCGAAGAACTGTTTATTCAGGGCAGCCGGGAAGAAGCTGGTCGCTTCTTCTGGCTGTTGGCAGAATTGCTGCAGAGCAAGGTGCAGGTCAAGATCATGCTGATCATGCGGGAAGAGTATCTGGCCGATCTGGACCGATTCGAAAAGATCGTTCCCAGCCTTTTTGACAATCGTTTCCGGGTGGAACGTATGCGTACTGAAGATATCTACGAAGTTATAGCCCGCTCAACCGATCATTTTGACATTACAATCGAAAAACCGGAAACGGAAATCATTTCCGGCATTATAGAACGCATCCGAAATGATCGCGGTCAGGTGGATCTGACCAATTTGCAGGTGTACCTGGACCAACTATACCGGGACGATCTGAAAAGACGCGGAAGCCACGATCGACCGATCCGGTTCGACCATGACTTATTGGAAAAGACCGGCCGGCTTGGTCATGTGTTATCACGCTTCCTGGATGAACAACTGGAACGCATCAATAACGAACTACTCAAACGGAATTCGGGGGCCCGTGACCTGGCCTTAAAGGTATTGGCCCGACTGGTGACTAATGAAGGTACCAAACAAACCGGTTACCGCAACATCATTATAGAAGCACTGTCCGATGAGCAGCATCTAAGCCAGAATGATATAACCTACTGTATCGAACGCCTGCACGACCTGCGCATTATTCGTTTTCTGGAATAGGACTGCAACTGGTCGCACAGTCATAGCTTTAATATTAGTAATAAAATACTATATTCCCTTTTGCAAAACATAACTATGCCGTGTCCGGCTAAACTCATCTCATGCAACCTAAAAAGGATCAGAAAATAGAGATTGCTCATGATATTCTGGCGAGCGAGATCTATGCCCGTCTGGACCAGGGAGCAAAAATGCGCCTGAAGATCAACAAGTTTCTTCTGGATCGCCATGAATATTATCAGAATACCGGGGCTTTACTGACGAAAGATGATCTTGAGTATATCGGACCTCATACCGGAAAGGAAGCATTCGGCCAGGATATAGAAACCTATATAAGGAAGAGCAAAGAAAATATAGAGGAACAAATAAGAAAAAAACGCCGTCGGGATGTAACCATTGCTACAATTTTAAGCACCACTACCCTTGCTGCCGTTATTGCTCTGATCTTCGCTCTTGCCGGCATTTCGAAGCTCAAGAAAGCTAACCTGCTCATTGTAGACAATTACCTCCAGGAGATCGATTCGGTCTATCTCTATCATCTCCAGTATGAAGCGGCTCTGAACCGGATCCAACTTGCACTCACCCTGAGATTAAAACAAGATAAGATCATCAGACGCCTGCAGGAAGTCGCCTATTTTTACAATGAAAGTGGAAATAGTGCACGGGCTGCAGCGATTCTTCAATCTTTTAGCGATGTGCTTGAGCTGCCGACCGTGATCGATGAGAGGGACGTGGATATCATCCCGGTACGTTCGGCTATCCGGGCCATTGACGAACTTCATTTTGAGCAACTTGAAAGGCAATATTTTGGAGAACTGATCGAAATAACCGGTGGCGAGTTCCTTATGGGATGCAGACAAAGTGCTGGTGAATGCCCAGATTCCAATGCACTTCCGGCACACAAAGTAGAGATCACTGCTTTCCGGCTCGGGCGTACTGAGGTTACCAATCGGCAGTTTGCCTTATTTGAACAGCATCGTTCGGGCTCGGTCAAAGACCTCTCTCCCGAATGGGGCCTGGATGGAGACAATCCCGTTATTGGGATCAGTTGGTATGATGCCGCCCGCTACACGAATTGGCTGAACAAGCATTTTCAACAGGATACGGTCTATGTTTTTGAACAGCAAACAGACCCGGAAAACTGGAAAGTAAGGACCAGAGAAGCTGTCCGGGGAAGTTTTCGTCTGCCGACCGAAGCAGAATGGGAATTTGCCGCCAGAGGGGGGATCCGTCAGGAAAATACGATCTTCAGTGGTTCCGATATAATCGATTCCGTGGCCTGGTACCAGATCAACACCGACGTGTTGGGAGGCCGGGCACGTTCCCATCCGGTTGGGCAATTAAAGCCTAATACGCTTGGCCTGTACGATATGAGTGGTAATGCCTGGGAGTGGTGTCAGGATTGGTTCGATGCCGGCTATTTTGATCGCGCACCAGAAATGAACCCGTTAGGCCCCCCGGCAGAACAACTGATGGACCGACATAAAGTCCTACGCGGTGGATGCTGGTTTTTTCCGAAAGAATTCTGCCGGCTGGACGACCGTAGCCATAATCCTCCCAGCTTTAGGAAAGGCACCAACTTTGCGGGATTTCGACTCGCTTTCAAATGAAGTATTGCTCAGTCTGTAAATACCAAGGCCCATGAGAAAGGTGATCCAAGCATTTTCTATTTTACTGACCATCACTGCGCTGTCTTCCTGCGTAAGTATACAGAAGTACCGATATCTGGAAAGACGGGTAACCATCCTGGAAAAATCGCTTCAGGACAGTGACAAGGATGGTGTGATCGATGGAATAGATCAGGAAGACCATACCCCTGACAATGCAGAAGTGGATACCAAGGGAAGAACACTGGATAGTGACAAAGACGGTGTTCCGAACTATCGCGACAGGGAACCTTACGATCCACCCCGCACCGGAGAAGAAGTGGACGATGATGGCGTTGTAGTGAATCGGCTACCACGTCCGGGAACGGGCACAAATGGTGTTACCGAAGAACGGGTTCGCGAGATCGTGGATGAGGTATTATCCGGCTTTAACCTGTCTAGCGGTAGCACCTTAGCTGAGTGGTTCCTCCCCATGATCCATTTCGGTGCGGGTAGTTCAAAGATCGAATACAACGACTACGGCACCCTGGCAAGCGTCGGCAGGGTGGTCACCCATAACCCTGAGATCCGCCTGGTGGTGGAAGGACATGCCGATGATACCGGACCTACAAATTTTAATAATTATCTGTCTTATCAAAGAGCCAAAGCTGTAGTAGATCATCTGGAATCCTTTTATGGTATCAGCCGGGGCCAATTGGTCATTTTGTGGAAAGGAAACACTATAGCCATAGTACCAGCCAAAAGCAGTTACCTAAATCGCCGGGTGGAATTCAGAGTAGCCAATTACAACGATTACGAAATAGACCCGCCACCTAAACCTCCCGGAAAAAAATAGGAGCAATATGCCTGGGTACGATGAAGTAGACTTACTTGATCGGTCTACTTCTTCAAATAATTCAAAAAGGGCTGTTGGAACAGCGAGTCATTGATCACCAGCAAACGGATGTATTCTTCGTAGATATCCTGTTCGATCTTCAGCAATTGCAGTTCATTCTTGATCACCAGTTCTTTTTGATACAATTGTCGCGACGGAGTAGAAAACGAGTCGGGAGAGCTCTTTTCAACCAGAGCTTCGCTTTGTCGGTTACTGGCCTGCAACACTCCCAAGGCATAATCCAGGGTTTGAAAAAGGCCATCTATCCTGGAGAAGTGTTCATTTAAACGGCGGGTATCGGCCAGCGTAGACAGTGTGGTCTGTTGTTCGATCATTTTTTTCTCCAGATTAAGCTCCTCTATCTTCAATTTGCGGTCTGACGAAAGCGAGATATTAACACCCAGGCCGACATTGACCTTTTCCCGCCAGGGATCTTCGTGCGGGCCGGCGTATTCCAGTTGGAAGAAATCAAAGATGCGCTTCCCCTCTGCTTTTTCGAGTTGGATCTCCGCTTCAGCATCTCTTAAGTCCTGCTCCAGATCAGGGTAGGCAGGACTAAAAACCTGCGCTCTGGTCTGCAATACGCGTTGCCGGATATCCTCGATTGATATCAGATCTGA
>JAGQXH010000329.1 GCA_020436695.1 Lewinella sp.
TTTACTTTGATCTTTAGATAATTTCGGTGAGTGCAAATCGATCAATAGTGATCGACATCAAATTCGGATATTTTCATGGTATTATAATTTGTTAGTAGTGAGTCGTCCAGTCACTCTTTTTTCAGGACGGACGACTTACTATCTTTTTAATCCCTGATCAAAAGATATAACTTGCGAAAAAAAAAGCTGACCCACGGCAATGGATCAGCTAGAGTGTCTTTGGGATATGATAAAAGCACTAAATCACGTCGCAAGATATAATTTTTTTGGCGGCAATGCTAATGTCGATCAAAAAAATTTGGCTTAGGCCAACTCAAATTTGGATATGTTCATGGGATTATAATTTATTGGAAGTCGTATCAATTAATGATGCGACTTTTTCATTTGCAAACTATAAGTTGCTTCATCAATGTACTTCATCTCCTTCAAAAACTGCAAATTGATGTCTATCTCTTCACAAAAGATCTGTTCAAACTCGCACTTCTTTTTAAGTACGGAAACATAACCGATCCTTGCTGACCTCCCATACGGCGCGATCTTTAAAGCCTGCACATAATCCCGATAAGCCTCGTCGTAGAGCCGTTTGTTAAAAAATTCATTTCCTGATTCTACAAAGAAACGATAACGATCTTCGCTATACAGTCTTTCCCTTTCAATCTTCTCAAACTTTGAATTTTCGATCGATTCCTGAAACGAATAGGAAATATTACCGCCCCACATTACTGCTCCATAGACGATAAACCCGAGAATCAGTAGTAAGAGCGGAGCTTTTACCAAGCGGTTGATCCGGCGATTTTGCAGGTACTGTAGTTGTCTTCTGGTGGGAAATTCATTGCTCTGCTCAGTTGTTTGACTACCGGAAGCACTCAAACGTGCCTTCTTTCGATAATATTCCTTAATGCCTGCAAATGCTTTTCTGTGATTTTGAGCGGTACCGGAATGTCCCGGTATTTTGCCTTGACCTGGGAAATTCATAGTTCTTTATTTTGGGGTTTGTAATCTTTCATATTCTAATAAATTCCCCACGATCTTCCTATTTTTAAATATGGAGAACGGGCTTTATTAGACCAAAGATTTCCCAAATACGAACAGGCAAGGCCCCGGCAAAACTAATTCTTATCCGCCGTCATTTCTTTCAAGCGCTTAAACTCCTTGTAGGACTCCAGCAATTCATCAGAAGGCGGTGCACCGGTATCTACCACTGCCCAGGAGATCTCCGGACGTAGACTATTGGTTACCGGATCCTGTTTGATACCAACAAAGCCGGCAATCAGCTCCATTTGATAAAGTGTACCGTAATCATCGTAAAGTAGATCAGCTTTCGCGAGTCCGGAAGGTAGATCTTCCATTTCGACGGTGCTTTCGGCTCTTTTATTGCCCAGGAAAGGGTTGCGGTCATCCTTGATATAGGGAAAGAAATCGAGTATCCAGCCCGTAATATGAGTTTCCGTACCAACGGCACAAATCAGGTCGATCTCTTCCTGTTTTTCATGGTAGATCTTCGCCCAGAAGGATCTATTGAATTTGCCTTTGGAAGCATCGGTAAATTCCACCAGGATCGGGACCAGGGCATCCGTCCACCACCCCAGATCATATCTGGCCAGTTTCCGGGTTTGCTGCTCCAGGCGTTCCCAGTCGGTTGGGGTACCTTCGATGGTGATCTCAGGGATACCGCAACTTACCGTAATAGAATAGTCAAAATAGGCACTCATGGCATCCATCAGGGTGATCTGAAAGGCAGCCTTTTCTACCTGACTACTGGTGCTAAACGATTGTTGCATGATCTCAGCCAGGCCATCTTTCGTATACATCCCGATCTGCTCACTGAATTCGGGGAAGACGCCTTCCCAATCATTGTCGGGAGAGCCCTTCACAAAATCGCCGCGTTTGATGTTCAGCATTTGCTTGCCGCTGAAGTCGACGAACAGTTCCCGCAGTTCTTCCGAATTGGCGTCTACATGTTGCGCAAACCCCTGCATGATCATCAGCCAGATCATATCCGGCGTCAGCGTCAGCGGCCGGTGCTCAGCGTAGGCCATTTGAACGGCCTGAGCTACGGCATGCGCCTCCGTCATCACGAGCATATAATCACGATCGGCAAAATCTTCCAATTTTCGCTTACCCGGCTCCCCGCCGGCCTGCATCCGGTTGGAAACAGTCACATGATCAACCACATTCCGGTAAGTTTGTTCCGATAGGCGGTCTGTGGCGGGTTGGACGTCACAAAGCGAAAAAGTGATCTTGCCGGAATGAGGTGCATTGCTTGTGCTCCAGAACAGAGCCACCAATGCGATTGAGATAAAGGGAAGGAATTTCTTCATGAGGTTGAGGTTTAGTACATTGTCAACAAAATTATGTAACACAAGAATAATTGACAATGTATTTAGCTGTAAACCTTAAAACGCACAATATGCGCTAATATTTTTCAGGAAACTTTTGACGATGGCAAACGGGCGACTATCAACCCGGATCAATTAGGCCAATTCGTCAAGCTTATCCCGTTGTCGGTCTAATCATCTTGCTATTCTTTCGACCGGCATCATACCTTAGCTTCAAACAAATCATCAATCCGCATTACCGATCATGTATAAAGAACTGCAAAAAAAGGCCAGGAAAAAGGTGGAAGCAAAAATGGGTTTTTATATCTGCGCCATTGTTTTTTCTTTTACCACGATCATTTTATTAATGTTGAGTTTTTACTTACCGGCAATCGGCTTTTGGTTGCGTTTACCGATACCGGCCTTTATCATGGTGCTGGTGATACTCTACGTTACCGCCTTCGGCCTGCCCACCACAGGAGCTCTTTCCAAGGACTGGCAGGAAGAGGAAATCGAAAAGGAAATGCTTAAACTCTACCGGCAGAAAAAGGCCCAGCTTCCACCTCTGGATGAGCTATCGGAAACCGAGATCCTGGAATTGAAAGAATTGGAGCAGCTCAGGAAGAAGTGGGAATGGGGTGAGGATTATGTCTAACCGTATGTGTGCATAAATTTCCAATATCGTTATCCTATTTGAATCCCCCTCCCCTACACTTTTTCCAGTCGAATATGTGGCCCCACCGGCAGTTCTACTTTGATTTCATCTCCCACCTTTACTTCACCGCTTTCCAGTACGATTCCCATGATCCCGGATTTTCGGATCAGGTTCCCTTCGGCATCCTTATCCAACACGGCTTTTAATAATCCCTTCCGGAAAGACTCAATTTGCGCGCAGGGATTTCGTAAGCCGGTTATTTTTATTTTGGCCGAGGCACCGATATGTAGAATGGTGTCTTTGGGTAGATCGAGAAGTTTAATGCCCTGCGTAGTAATGTTTTCCCCCAATTGACCACTTTCTACTGTGAATCCTTTCTCTCTTAATTCATCAAATAGCTCTGCATGCATCAGATGGACCTGACGGAGGTTCGACTGATTTGGGTCCTGCGCCACTCGGGAGCGGTGTTTTACTTTTTCTCCCATGTGGGCATCGCCTTCTACTCCCAGGCCTTTGAGTAAGGTGATCTTGGTACAGTTGTTTTTGCTGAAGGTGTGGGTGTTGCTTTTGCTTACGGAGATGACAGTGACATTCTTCATATTTACTTTTGCCTTAAGTCAGGTTGATATATTAGCTGTAAAGCACAAGAAGAATCAGAATGGTTGAAAGTAAAAATATTGCTGATGAATTATGTGCTCCCGCCAGGGGTCGTACCTCCACCTATAAAAATCTATTTATCAACAACTTACAAAACAACGAGTTATTTCCTTAAAATATTCTTTATCAAACCGCTTCCCTATCCATCACACAATTTCCAGCAATCCATAGTCTTGGCTGGCATACAACTCCCGAATTTGGACCTGATGCCGAAGCAACAGCTCCGCCACATTTTTGGTAGACTGATTGCCCGTCCTTAACAACACGATCTTAGGCGGAAAGCCCTTTTGTACGGAGAAATAAAAGAAATCTTCATCGTTAGTGACAATGACTGCATTATTACTTTTAGCCCATCCCCAAATGTCGGAATCGGTAGCCGGCTGGACCAGTTCGGTCCGATCTACATGGACCACATCGTCAAAGGGAGGAGATAGCAGTTTGGCCAGCCGCCAGGAAAGATTGGCATCCAACAGTAGTTTCATATCAGGCGGCCACTACTCTGGTAATTTCCTCTCTTCTGGCCGCGAAAGCCAGCGCCGCCAGAATATGCTCTTTGTTCAACACCGGAAAATCCTCCAGTACCTCTTCGTAAGTCATACCGGAAGCCAGCCATTGCAGGATATCCACTACCGCAATACGCGTGCCCTTGATACAGGGCTTCCCAAAACGGATCTCCGGATCGATGCTGATGTATTGACTGTAATTTTCCATGTGAAAAGCAATTTCCCGCAAGTTACATTTTTTCCTATCTCCTCACCAACAGATAGATCCCTAAAACCACCATCAAAAAACCTAACACCGCACTCGTAACGCCCTGTACAAAGATACAGCCGGCATCAAAACAGAGGAAGGTACCATCCCCGGCCCGGCCCTCGGTTATCGAAACACCGGAAATGATGACAATACTACCAAGTAGTAGGACTATCCAGCCGAAGTTAAATTTTCTTAGAGTGCTCAGCATTTATAATTGATCGATTTGCTGTTTATGTTCCCTATCTGCCTCATCTTCATACTTTTCTTGCCAATGCTCTACAAAATGCTCCTGCAAGATCCGATGCCGAAAACGCCAGGAGCCGCCGTCGGATTCCAAAATATTTTGAGCAGTAGCTTCCTGCAAGAAGGGAACCATTTTTTTAGGAAGTAATCTTTTTTGTTGGAGCAGGCTTTTTAAATGCCAGTATTGTACGATAGAAAAATGGAAAGCCAGTATAGAAGATATAAATCGTTGTTTAGGTTGAGTTATCCTCAAATACAACTGACTGGTTTCAAGTTGCTCTTTGAAAGCAAACATGAGGCCTATAGCTAGTCCTCCAATTATTCCTATGATTGAACCTATAACCGCAGAGCCTATAATCCATTTCGTGATCATTATAAAGTCAGCTTTTAAAGAGTGATTCCATATCACGAACAAAATGAAGATTATCCCCCAACTTGAGCCTACACCAATGCCTTGAATCAATTTTCCCTTTAGTCTTTTCCCGAAGATTTTGGAAGTCCAAATAACTCTATCTCTAGATCTAATGATTATTAGATCTTGCAAATCACTATCTAGGCCACCGATTAGACCACCTACAAGGCCTCCGAGGAGGCATAAGAGAAAGAATTGCAAACCATTTACCAAGCCAGAAATCAGACCTGAAACCAGTCCACCTACGAGGCCCACGGCAAGGCCCCTGATGAAGCCTTTTATTTGATATTCAAATATTTTGCCGATGCGCAAGTGTATCTTACTCAACCCCACCCAATCATACTGCAACCCCACCAACTCAAATTCCACCATCCCCTTCCAAGTCATCCGATCCGCCAAAAAGGACAGGTATTTTTTGACCTGGTCGGAGGTGTAGTTGGGGAAACGGGAAGTAGCATCATCGACAAAAAAGGCCACGATCTCCGCCTGCCGCCCTTCCACGGTATCACTAGAAAAACCAAACTCCCCCCAGGCCTTGCCGCCGGCAAACAACAACTGCACCGTATTGAAATAAAAAGGAACCGTGATCGCCCTGGCCAGCAAAGGATCTTTTTCTATCGCATCCAGGATGCCGGCCGATTCCGGATCAGGGCTTTTACTCAGGCCCGTCATGATCTGCCACAGTTCCAGCGGCTTGACCATGAGCTGGCAGTAAACCGGTGCATCGATGGTTTCCGCGTATTCAGCGATACGGGAGCAGATAACATACTGGGCATTTTGCAGCTTACCATAGTCCCCGATCGCTTCCAGGCAGCCGGCGCGGAGATCTTCGGCGAGCTCGTCCAGCCCATCGAATAGCGGCAGTACCCGCTTCTCTTTGAGCATTTGTAAAGCCAGCGCCTTAGAAAACCCCATCTGCGGCAACAACTCCCGCAGCCACTCCTCCACCGAAGCAAAGCGCGGCCGCCAGGTGGCGATATTGATAATGATCGGGATCTCATGCTCCTGCCGGGAAAGCAGTTGAAAGGCGAGCTGCAGCAATAAGGTCGTTTTGCCGGCACCAGGCGCACCGGTGATCAGCAGCCGACCGCGATGCTGGTAAAAAAGGGCGAGCAGCTCTTTGTTGATCTCCTCGGAGGCAATGGTCTTATTATCGTAGATATCGGCGCGGGCGTGGGTGCCTTCGGTGGAGTACTTCAGCTCCACATTCACGGGAAAGCGCGCCGCCAGCTTACTCTGGATCCGATCCCGGTACGACGTACTCAGCCCTTCCCGGATCTGTTGCAGCTGTTCGGGGCTGACCGGCTGGGGGGTATTGTTGGACCAGAGTTTTGGTAGTTTCATAAACTTACGATAGAATGCCGGAGTCACTCTGTTTCCTCCACTCCTTCCAATATCCTTTTAGTTTGTCTAACCAGGTTGACGAATAGTTCTTCCCTCTCGTTTTCGTCCATTTTGCTTACTGATTTACTTGGCGGATTCATCGCTTGAAATTCATTGATTTTTGGAAATGCTTCAAAAAGACAAGGTCTTAAAATCACTGTCAGTATTACAGCGCCTTCTTTTTCAGCTGCTTCCAGCAAAGGAGGAAGTTCGTCTGTAGTGATAAAATCTGAAGCTAGGAAATCCGCACTTACCAACAGGATTGCTACCTTCGTTTCACTGATGGCCTTCATAATTTCATCCTTCCATTTTTGTCCAGGCAAAATTTTGGAATCATCCCAAAAGTCAATCTGGCTATTAAATGGCTTAAAGTGCCTTTTCATATCTGAAAGAAAACCCTTGTCTGAATGACTATAACTTACAAATACCTTGTTCCTTGCATTTTTAGATTTGAACTTTTGGTGTGCTATAACAGGCAAAGTGCCAATCTCTTGTTTAATGTAGAAAAGTAATTTTTCGGTATCGATCTCCAATTGACAATTGGGATCGGGCTTACCATTATGTGCCGTATCTCTATGCTTTCTGAGATCCTCTTTGATCTTAATCTCTAATTCATCTAAGAAAATGGACTTACTTTCAGGCGAATAGAAATCATGGAGTCTAGATTTAATTTTATGAAAATACTCTATCGATTTGCCAGGACGAGACCGGGAAAGATATTGAATGTAAAAGTCAGATGCTTCTTTTCGGATTATAGATTCTTCATTCATTTCTATATTCTTTTGCAAAAAAATTAAATTAATGGTGGTCAATTTTGCATGATCTTAGGTTCAACTCACCAGGAGAAATTGTGATTATTTACATCCTACCCCTTCAACCCCCTTCAACCCATCAATAGCCGCCTCAATCCCCTTAGCAATCTCCACCCAGCTCTTATCATCATCAACCCCTTGCAGCCAGTTATTTCTGGGCAATTCCTGCAAGGTGGCAATCTCTAAATTATCCCAATTTGCCTCCCTGGCTTTAATGGGAATCACGACCTTCTTCTTGGCCTTATGAGCCGCCATTGCCCGGCCCAGTTCCTCCCCATAGCAAAAATCCGAAGCAATAAAACTACTACTCACCAAACAAAGCACGATATCTGCCTTGTCCAGATTATCGTAGATCTCCTGCATCCACTCCTTACCGGCATCGATACAAGTCTTGTCCCAAAGCGTAGCCTTATTGAGGCGAACGAGGGGCATCAAATGTTTGATCAATTCTTCTTTATGCTGGTGATCTTTTTCGGCGTAGGAAACGAAAATACGACAACTGATATCTTGCTTTCGAAATTCAGGCTTTTCGATCCCGTTCAAAAGTTCCGATACCTGAAATTTTTTAAGCAATTCACCGGATAAATATTCTTCCCAGCCGGCCTTTTCATAACCAAGAAGTTCCTTGTAACTCACCAAAGTTGGATCAGTTGGATCTGAACTAGGTAGCGGAACCCACTCAGTTATCTCCAGATTCTGATAAGTAGAATTGATCTCCTTAACCGTTTCCCGGATCATCGTTAGAAAATCCCGGCCACGCTGACCCTGAATATCGATATAGATCTTCTTTTCTTCCTTATCCAGTACTATATTGGCAATACTATGAAAGATCGAAGCCTCCTCTAAAACCATCCCAGTCTTCCATATCTGGTTGTTATAGATGTACTTATGCATTTTCACCATTAACCTGGGAATGATAGCTGTTGGCAAAAAATCAACGTATTCGATCACCAAGGATAAAATGGGGCTTCCAGTTTTAAATTGATAAGTGTTTTCTTCAATGGGAAGTAATTCGGGAACGAGGTAGCGATGTTCGGCGAACTCAAATAATAATTCAAACTGCTTCATCATTGCCACAATAAACAAAAACTTATCCTGAGCGACTTTGGACAATTTTTGTCCAGATTTCTTCAACTTTCCAGTACTCTCCAAATGCTTATTATCCTGGTAACGTTCATCATTGATGATGGTATTTAAATTATCCAAAAAGAAACTGCCGTTTGTCTTAGCCAGGCTGGGAGAATTAATAATTCGGTAGACCGAATTTGTTAACCAAAGTGGATTGAGTACTTGGGTATCATACCATCGCAGCCGCTCATAATTCAATATTACTCCTAGGTCATTAAGAAGGTCAAGCAACACATTTTGCGAATCTGGCTTGACAACCTGATTCTTTTTACAAAGAGCTTGATACTGAGCATAACTAATGTAATCCTCTTTCATCGTTTCTAGACTCATTTTTACTTTCAACCACTCCCGGGGAAAGGTAGTGCTTCGCAATTCCAGATTCCACAAAAGATCCATGAGATATTTTTTCAGGTCGGTAAGCCCTTCATCTGTCCTACAAGACACCTTATGATAGGCCTGAATATTGCCATACTTTTTACTGAGAAATTTCCGATTAACGTCAAAAGAAGGATACTCATCGATCTTATTGAGAACCATCACAACCGGAGCGTCTCTCCCAAAACTTTGGATATAATGTAGCCAGTATTCTGCCTTTTCATCTTTTCGACTATCG
Organism: Lewinella sp.; assembly: GCA_020436695.1. Lineage (GTDB taxonomy): Bacteria > Bacteroidota > Bacteroidia > Chitinophagales > Saprospiraceae > Flavilitoribacter. The sequence continues at coordinate 8,975 of JAGQXH010000329.1, forward strand.
AGAACCAACAGATATAGACATCGCTTGGTCAGGAAAAACTGATGGGTAGCATGCATAATTTCCTGTCCACCAAAATCCCAAAAATTGACATTGAATTTTTGCCGCTGGAAGTTAAAATGTTCTTTGATGATCTTAATGCCGTGT
>JAGQXH010000032.1 GCA_020436695.1 Lewinella sp.
CAATACTTTAACAGTTTTGCTTTCCACAGTGGCTATTTGTTTGAACATTATCGTTTGCGTCTCTTTGCTTTTGACAGCGAGCGGCAGCCATTATTTATTGAGCAAACTACCTCCTGGGATGAGCTTGTTTCCACCCAGTGGGAAAAGGCCTTACCAATTGATGGTGCACCCTCCATCCGATATTTTATTGATGATCTGGGCGTGTTTAAATACCTGTTGCGCTTTCGGAAAAACAGGATGGAGGATCCAAGCCAGCCTGCGGAGGTGTTTGTAGTTTACGAACAGGAATTTTCACAGGCCGCACGGGTATACGAACAGTTATTCTTTACACATCCATATAAAAAAATGGATGGACTTTCTCAGTATGATTTTTCTGTTTGGCGCGATGGGAAATTGCTGGTAGAACACGGAGAAACCGCACTTTCTGCCGTAAATGCCCCGGTTGTCAAGGGGGAAGTCCGTGAGATTTATACTGAACAGCCTGCCCGTCAGGATGCGGTATCCAAAAGTGTAAGTGGCAAAAGTGTTGCAGTCGTTGGTCACCCGGTTGCGGCCTGGTACCGGCAAGTTTATTTGTTTGCCATCTTGTTTGCATTATCATCTCTTGGCTTGTTTGGAATGGCCCTTGTAAATCCGTTGTTGCGGTTATTACCGGATTATTTTGAGTTCCAGTTGAGTACCAAGGGGTCGCTTTCCCGGAGGATTCACTATTGGAATATTGCCTTGATTGTTGTCGCGTTCCTGGTGCTTGGCATTATGACGTATAGCCACTTCAATACCTCCGCTGCACGTGCTGACCGGGCAACATTTGATTATCGTGCCAATGCAGTTCTGGTGCATTTGCGCAATCAATTTGGAGATGTATCTCCAAGTTCCGACAGTTTGGGAAGTGCCCTTGTTGAGGTATTAGGGCCCTTGACTTCGAGCCTTTCTCTGGACGTGAATTTATTTTCCCCTTCGGGAAATATGTTGTTTTCTTCGCGAAATGACTTGCGGGAGTTGGGATTGATTCCTGAAAAATTAAGCGCAGGCACCCTTGAATTGTTGCGCAGTCAACCCCAAGGTGCCTTGGAAAACGAAGAAGTGTTGGGAGGGGAGCCCTACCTGAACCGATACCAGATTTTGCGAAACAGTAAAAATGAGTTATTGGGTTACCTGAGTATCCCATACCGTTTTTCAAATCGGACGATTGGACCAGAAGTTTCAGACTTCATGGGCATGCTTGCGAGTTTGTATGTGTTTTTACTTCTGATCGCTGGAACTGCAACGTTGGCACTGGCCCGCTCAATTATTCGTCCGGTTCGATTGATTTCCGACAAAATCAAGGAACTCAAGTTTGAAGACAAAAACCAACCACTGGAATACCAGGGTGATACCAGCGATGAGTTGGGTGAACTGATTGAAGAGTACAACCGGATGGTGGACAAACTGGAGGACTCCAAGGTACAATTGATCCGGATGGAGAAAGAAGGAGCCTGGAGAGAGATGGCAAGGCAGATTGCACACGATATTAAAAATCCATTGACAACCATGAAGTTGTCTATGCAACAATTGCAACGCGTTTCGGATGATCCGATGCAGGCAGCAGCTTATTTGAAAAAAGCCATTACCCGATTGATCGAGCAGATTGACTCGCTGGCTCAAATTGCCTCAGAGTTTTCCATGTTTGCAAATTTGGATATCCGGCAACGCTCGGATCTGATCCTCAACGATGTGGTTGAAAGCGTTTACGATTTGTTTACGGAACAAAAAGATGTCCAACTAGCCCTCAAACTCCCACAAAAGCGCATGCACATCAATGGGGATAAAAACCACTTGATTCGGGTATTTAATAACCTGGTAATTAACGCAATTCAGGCTATTCCGGAAGATCGGCTTGGTAAAATTGAAGTGAGTTTGTACCAGGCAGGGGAAGATGCCATTGTAAAAATTAGTGATAATGGAGGTGGAATTCCGGAAGACATACAAAAACGAGTTTTTGAACCTAACTTTACCACCAAATCCTCCGGTAGTGGACTCGGCTTGGCTATCTGTCGCCGAATCATTGAGGAATTGGATGGAAACATCCGGTTTGATACCCGAATCACGGAGGGAACTGATTTTTACATCAAATTTCCTATCACTCAAATTGAAGAACCCGAAGCGGTATGATCATAGTCCAGGATAAATTAGTTAGCGATGATGTGGTTGAGGCGCATTTTATCTGCAATTTAAATGCATGCAAAGGTGCCTGCTGTTGGGAGGGTGATTTTGGTGCTCCATTGGAGGAGGCTGAACTTCCCGTGTTGGAGGCCATTTATGAAGACATAAAACCGTTTCTGAGTCCAATTGGACTGAAGGTTTTGGAAGAACAGGGGACCAAAGTCTGGTATGAAGAAAATGAGGAGTGGGGAACCCCTTTGGTGGAGGATGGCCCTTGTGCTTACATGACCTTTCACAACGGGATTGCCCAATGTGGTATCGAACAAGCCTGGAAGGCAGGTGCTACCGACTTTCGAAAGCCAATTTCCTGCCATTTATATCCTATCCGTGTGATAACCAACCCCGATACGGGCTTTGAAGCATTGAATTACGATAAATGGCATATTTGCTCTGCTGCATGTGAATTGGGAGAAAAAGAACAAGTCCCTGTATATCAGTTTTTGAAAGAGCCAATAATTCGAAAGTACGGTGAAGACTTTTACGAAGAATTGGATGGCGCAGCAAAATTCATGCGTGAGCAATCAGACGAAAAATAAGTGCACAAAAAAGCCGGCTACTGAATCCAGTAGCCGGCTTTTTTATTTCATTTGGCAATATTTATGGTTTTACCCGACGGGTTTTGCCTTCTTCTGATTTCTCTTTGTAAATCTCATCGCGTGTGCGGTATGGCACACTTTCAAGCAACTTGATCTGCTGCTCGCGCACTTTCACGAAAGCATCGAAGTCTTCACCTTTGATTGGTTCTGGTTGTGGGAGGTGTAGGCGCAAGTGATCAACCTGTCGACCATTTTTCCAGAAACGGAAACAAACGTGTGGGCCGGTCGCCAGACCGGTAGATCCTACATAACCGATCACCTGCCCCTGCTGTACGTGTACGCCGGGGCGAATGCCCTTGGCAAAGCTTTGCATGTGCAGATATTGGGTCTCGTAGGTCTTATCGTGACGGATCTTCACAAAGTTTCCGTTGCCTTTGGTATAGCTGGCCTGCTCCACCACCCCGTTGCCCACAGCCATGATCTCCGTACCGTATGGCGCAGCATAATCCGTACCCAGGTGAGGACGACGGTATTTTAAAATGGGATGCAGGCGATTTAGATTGTAATAGGAGGATATCCGTGAGGCACGCACCGGGGCCTTCAGAAAAGAACCTTTCATGGGTTGTCCCTTCAGATCGTAGTAGCCGGTATTATCTTCACCATCGGAGTAATAGATCGCGTAATATTCGTTTTCGCCGGTTTTGTAATAAGCGGCTTTTACTTTGCCTACCCCTACTTCTTCTCCTTCGATGAAATTCTGCTCGTATACCAGCTTGAATTCATCTCCTGCCTGCAGACGGGTGAAATCCAGGCTCCACTGCAGAGCATCCTCCATCCGGTCAGCCAGCATGGCGCTCAGTCCCTGATCCGACATGGTCTTCCAGAGTGAGCCGCCTTCGGGAATGCGACCGGTAGCGGTGTGTACTTCCGTATCGATCTGACGCTCGATCTTTTCTACCTTCAGGTCCTGGAGGTGGAAAACGATGTATTCGTAAGCATTGGGCTCGTAGATGAAATATTCGGCCCTCTGCGTACTATCTTTGGTAAGCACTGTATATGGTTTGCCTGCCTGAAAACGACGCACATCAAACACTCCTTTAGCGTTCTGTACGAGTTTTTCAATAGAAGGATAGTCCAGGTTGTATTTCAGAAGAATATCTCCGAGGAAAGTCCCGTTCCGGATCTGATTTTCGAACACCTGGAAAGTATCCAGCGCAAAGCCATAGCGTTCGTTAGGCACCGTTATGGGTAAAGCGTGTAGTTCGGCCAGTGTTTTTACTACGGGCGTGTGTTCGGAGGTCAATAATTTCGGTACCCCGAAATAAAAGCCGGCCGCCAGGGTAAGCCCTACGAGGGAAAAGATGTATCCTCTGAACAACTGCTTTTTTGTTAGGCGGCGGAATGTATTGCGAATCGATGGTAGCTCCACTATTCTACTAATTTGGTTTAACCAATTCTAATGCTGAGCATACGTGCTCAAAATATGTCCAACGGGAAAGTATAAATAGATTTATGGTCTTGATACTTAAGGGATTATGAATAAAATAAACAAAATGACCTTTTACTATGAAATTTTTAATAAAACGGGGTATATCTATCAGATTTCTTACAAGACCAGCGCAAATATAATTGTCGGATCGGAATAGACCAATTATTTTACTCGATTCTTTCCTATTTTTGCGCAAACAATCGCTTGGGCATGGATGAAAAAATGAAATATGATCTGCGTGGAGTCTCCGCCACAAAAGACGAAGTACACGCAGCAATCAAGGGACTGGACAAGGGCCTGTACCCAAAAGCGTTCTGTAAGATCATCCCCGACGCAGTGGGGGGAGACCCGGCTTACTGCAACATTATGCATGCTGATACGGCCGGTACAAAGACGAGCCTGGCGTATCTTTATTGGAAAGAGACCGGAGATCTCTCCGTCTGGAAAGGCATCGCCCAGGATGCGCTGGTGATGAACCTCGACGACATGGCCTGTGTGGGTTGTTATCAGGATATCGTCATTTCTTCCACCATTGGTCGCAATAAGAATCTGATCTCAGGCGACGTAATCGCCACCATCATCCAGGCAGCTGAAGACCTGGCTGCCCAACTGGGCGAAATGGGCATTCGGCTGCACATGGCCGGCGGAGAGACGGCAGATGTGGGAGACATTGTGCGTACCATCGATGTGGGCTATACGGCTTTTGCCAGAATGCGCAGGGCAGACACCATCGTTAATAACATCCGTCCGGGAGATGTCATCGTGGGCATGGCCTCTTATGGACAGGCTACCTATGAAGATGCTTATAACGGCGGCATGGGAAGCAACGGGCTGACTTCCGCACGCCACGATGTATTGGCCAAGGCTTATGCCGGTAAATACCCCGACAGTTTTGATCCGAATACCCCGGATGCAGTTATTTTTACCGGAAGTAAAAAACTCACTGATAAAGTTGAAATTCCCGGCTACGGCGGTGTGGATGTGGGGAAACTGATCCTATCTCCGACCCGGACCTTCCTGCCGGTATTGCGTCCGCTCATCGAGGATCACCGGGATAAAATACATGGTATCATTCACTGTACCGGAGGCGGTCAGACCAAAGTGCAGAAATTCATCGGCAATGTACGCGTGATCAAAGACCAGTTGTTTGATCTTCCGCCTCTATTTAAACTGATCCAGGAAGAATCGGGTACCGGCTGGAAAGAAATGTACCAGGTATTTAATATGGGCAACCGGATGGAAGTATATCTTGCTCCGGAACATGCCGATCTGGTGCTCGGACAGGCCCGTGAGTTCGGGATAGATGCCCAGATCGTCGGCCGGGTGGAAAGAGCTGAAAAACCGGAGGTGCGCATTGAGTCGCCATTCGGGATTTTTGAATATTAGTCGTGAACGTTATTTGGTAAGTCTATCGACAAAATGGGGAGAGGCTTACAACTTGCGGCTGAAAGACTTACAACTATGAGCATCAAGATATTAGCTCCCGTGAAAAAAAATGTAGATCGCTTTTTCATTATAATGCAATTGTTCATCGGTAGCCTGTTGTTACTCCTGAATAGTTGCGCCGGAGATCAGACAACCGTTGCCGGGGAACAACCGGCTGCGGAGGTGCTGCAGGTAGCTGAGCAAACGATGGATACCGACAGTACCGAGCCGGTGGAAGGAATGGTATGGATCGCCGGTGGCCATCTAGAACGTGAAGGCCGCGCTGCCGATCTGGCCGGCTTTTACATCGATTCCACGGAAGTGACTGTGGCTATGTTCCGTGAATTTATCGAAGCAACAGGTTTTAAAACCGAGGCAGAAGCTTTTGGCTAGTCGGGTGTCTTCAATACCAAGACACAAACCTGGGATCCGGTCAATGATGCTACCTGGGAATATCCTCAGGGGCCGGATAAGGCCAAAGCCAAAGCCAACGAGCCGGTTACGCAGGTATCCTGGAATGATGCCACCGCTTATGCCAAATGGGCGGGCAAGAGATTACCCACGGAAACCGAATGGATCTGGGCGGCCAGTCAGCGGGGAACGCAGCCTTATCTTAATTGGGGCGATGAACTGATCCCCGACGGCAAATATATGGGTAACTGGTGGCAGGGGATCTTTCCGTATAAAGATACCGGCGATGACGGCTTCCTGGGGATAGCCCCGGTAAAAAGTTTTCCGCCGGATCCTAACGGATTGTATGATGTAGGCGGTAACGTCTGGGAATGGACCAACGACCTTCGCTATCCGCAGGATCAGGCCAATCCCAATCCGGAAATGGTGATCAAAGGTGGCTCTTTTTTATGCGCTGAAAACTATTGCGCCGGTTATGAACTGGATAGCCATCAGTTTACACCTAAAGACAGCGGGCTTAACCACCTTGGGTTCCGGTGTGTAAAAAATTGATTGAATACAATTACAGTGTCCATTAAATTAGATATCATAAATCGTGTTCCATTGCTTCATTTTTCTATTGATTGGATAGCAATGGAACAATAGAACCATCTAGCATCGAATCGTCTGTGGAGAATCCGATCGTATATTTTTTGTGTTACACAATTTTGTTGACCATGTACTTATTTTCCAAACGAGACGGACAGATCAATGCGGGCGCTCAGTCCTACAAAAGGGCGAATGATAGATCGTTTATTACTGCCATCACTGCCGTTAGTGGTAGTCTTTTCCAGGAAGGCTGCGCCGGCATTGAATCGTATGAATTCAAATAATTTGTAATCCAATCCGGCGTAGATCGGACGGTCTACGATCAAGCCGCTGATCTGATTCCCAGCTTCGTCCTCGAAGTTTTCCCAAAAAGCACCCAGAATGAGAGAAGAATTCCGGAGAAATTTCGGCGCTATGGCACTGTTACTAAGTGGCAGGGATAAGCCGACATATGGAGATGCTCCGAAAGTGAGATTATCCAAATTCCCGTCCAGATAGATACCGCCGTAGCCCAGATTGACTGAGAAACTGCCTTTCTTACGCTCCGTCTCATAATCATCTACGTACCGGCTGACTGTTTTCTGGCTCCACGAGCTACTCATGAGGGCTTTTACATCCGTAGTGACCGCCTCCCGTATTGCCTGTAATTGCTCGGCCGCACTTGTATTGATCAAACTACTGCCTTCTGCATCCTTACCGGGCGATTTGTAGCCGTCAATCTTATCCAGTTGCCGGCGAATGGCCGGAGAGAAAGCCGTGAATCCGGCATCATTTTGATTCCGGTAATTTTGCAGGGCTTCCTGAACGATCTCTTCCATTTCCGAAACCATTCTTTTGGTACTCTTGACCAATTCCAATTTATGTCCTTTGATCAGAAAGTTGGCATCCAGATAGGCCGTAAGCTGATCAATCATATTTTGGGCCAGTTCCTGCTGTTTGGAAGGAGACATTTTCTGAAAGAAATCAAAGCGGAAATCATATTTTTCTGAAGCACGGAGCCGGTAATTGACCGCGAGGCTGTAGTTGGTATTGGCATTATTATCAAAATCTTTCCAGGACGCCAGATAAAGGCGGTCTTTTTCCTGATTAGCCTTGGAAGGAAAAATGCTGATCTCGATAATGTCCGTAACTCTGGGTATCACTCCGGTAAACATGAGCGGTTTTTCGGCCGGGAGTGCCTGACCTTCGTTAAAATAGTTTTTCTCCAGATCGTACTGAACGGTGGTGTACTGGCCAAAGCCGAAATGTGCAATCATCAAAATGAGCAGCGAGAAAATTATGCCTTGTTTCATCTTACTATTGAGTATTTGTTTGCGAGTGAATTGTGGTGAGCGGACCATCATCCATTACAGACATCAGGAAATGATCCTTACCTTTTTGGTGATCAGCTCGTGGGTCGGTATGACGACCTTCTCATCCATATCTATCTGTATAATGACACAGATGTTGCTTTGTTCAATAATTTTGCCGGTTATGTTATCGATCTGTATGATCTGGCCGATCTTAAACGTGCGACGGCTAAAGAAACCCGCAAGGATGTTGGCCAGTAGGTCTTTAGAGGCAATACCGTAGGAAATGGCTGCTGCGCCCAGGATGGCTCCCATGATGAGCAATAGATTGGAGGTGATCACCTTCGTATCAACTCCTGCCTGTTCCAGAGCAGTCAGCGTAACAATAGCTACCAACAGATAAAAAACGAAGGCACTGACCAGCTTCCCGATGCCGATGCCCAGTGATTGGGTAGTGCTTCGGATCAAATCGCGAATAAAGGACGCAATGTGCATGCCGACGACGAAGAAAATAACCGCTACCATCAAGTTGGGCAGAAGACTGATCAGGCTGGATATCTCATCGGAGACTGCATGCCAGCCCATGGTGTCGGCGGCGGTCATAATGATCAACAACAGCAGGATATAGTAAAAGAATTTACCGACGAGACTACTGGCTGATAATTGGATATTGGCCTTTTGCAAGTATTGATCTACACGGATATTTTCGGCAAGTTTGTCAAACTTGACCAGGATGAGCACACGGGTAATGCCGGCTGCTATCAGCCGGGCAAATAACCAGCCCAGCAACAGAATAACAATTGCTCCGATAATACCGGGTATGACACTGATGAACTGCCGACTTAATACATTGAGGGACTCAAGGAAAATTTCCGGCCAGGAGGTTAATTCATTCATGGTGTTTCTAGTTTGCTTGTGATTTTGATTATTCTGTTTGGGTAAAAAGCCTAGGTTTTAAATGGCGACCAAAGGGCCGGTAATATTTTGTAGTAAAATTGCTTATGTGATTTACAGATCAGGAGCACTGTGGTTTAAGAGCCGGATGGATTGGACGTTACTCACCAATTTTTTTGCCATTCATAACATGCTGAATGTTATTTTCTTTTACTGGAAAAGGCATCGTTTGCCGCTTCAAAAATAGAAAATTCAGCTTCGGTGAATTTAAGGGTGAAAAACTCAGCCAATTCTCCCAGAAAATTCAGCGTATCAAGTGTTGAGAATACTTCATGACGGATTTCTTCGGGAGCAGATTCCTCCGACTCACCGTAGATCCGTAGTTTTTCGCCCAGCAATTCATCCAGCATTTGGTCTTCGGAGCCGTTAAAGTGGTTCATTTTGGTTCTTTTTTACAGTTTCCGCCAGATGCTCCCTACTGCGTTTGAGGCGCATTTTGATTGCACTTTCTCCTGCACGTAAAAGCAAAGCGATGGATTTTATTGACATTTTATCTGCATAGTACATGGTTAGGATCACTCTCTCTGCGGGTTTTAGTTCGGTAAATGCCTGCTTTAATGCCTCTAGTTCGGCTTCTTTAAAAAGTTTGTACTGGAGCTCGCTAGAATTATCTTCTTTCAGATCAGTCTCATCATCCAGGCTGATGGTCCTGAATTTGTTTCGTTTTTTGAGGTAGTCATAACAACAGTTGTAGGTAATGGCAAACACCCAGGAATAAAAAGGGCCTTTATGATTGTACCGGACCAGATGGATAAAGATCTTGATGAAAATGTCATGTGTAAGATCTTTGGCCGCCTCCTGGTCGCGAACCAAGCTGATACATTTGTGATAGATCTTTCCGGCATAACGTCGATACAACTCTTCCTGTCCTTGTCTTAAATTACCGAACACTTTTTCACCGGTAATCAGTCTGACCAGTTCCGAATCTGTTAGCTCTTTGATGGTTAGTGTCTAATTTTATTGGGTGCTGTTCAAAATATTTTTACTGTCGTATCATATGGACTGGGGTACGTCGGATGGGTTACACAATCCCTCATGCAACTTGGCATTGACCGTGTGTCGGTTTTCCACCAATGCCATGGTGAAAGCAGATAGCCCGATTTGACCAAAGTCCGGGAATTGACCCCGGTAGTCCGGACTATTCGGATGCAGTCTGCTTCATTTGCTAAAATTGACCAACTGGGGTATATATGGAAATTGTAAGTGTTGAAAAGAGAACTGCCAAAAGGATATCCGGCAGCTCTCGAATTCCAAACAAACTAGTAAAAGTAATTGCCATTCAAAGTGCAATGCCACGACCCCTCAGGCCGGGCATCGAACAAGGAAGAATCGACACAATGCATCGAGTAATAGATCAATTTTGTCTGTTTGGATTTAACCGATTTAAGTTAAAAGCACCATATAGACTGATTTATAAAAATCGGTCACATTTTCGGATTGGAGAATGCTGAAGATCGGCAGATGGGAAAGGCGCCGGGTGGTGAATGGATTACCTTAGCAATTGAAATGACAACTTTGGAAGCAGCAAAAATCGGTTACGACCAATTATTATTTATTTGTAGGTTCGGTCGTATTATGCTTTCTTTTACTGAGCAATAACCAGGACAATAGGGCAATCAGCACCAAGCCTAAGACAAAATAGATCCTATTAAACCCGGATACTGCAGTTTCATTTAAGAGCAAGGGGGTGTTTTGACCGTAATATACAATACCGGCCCAACGGAATGGGTGTTGTAACTGCTCACTTTTTGCATCGAGCAGGTAGGAAAGTTTAGCTTCCCGCAGTGCTTTTGCCTTGGGTAACCCGGCCTGAAGTTGCAGATAGTAACGCTCCAGTAGATTGCCGGTAGCTCCTTCATCTACGGGCCACAGGCTCATGGCCAGGTTGGGGCAGCCGTTTTGGGCGAATGCCCGGCCGATGCTGGAAACACCTTCTCCCCGAAACAATTTACCGGCTCCGGTCTCGCAGGCGCTCAATACCGCGAGATCGGCCTGAAACTGGTAGTTGTACAATTCATTAACGTAAAAACGACGCTCATCCGGTAGGGTGTCTGCCAACAGGAAATAACTGAATTCCGGTTGCTCGTGGTCCAGATAGGCATGGGTAGCAAGATGCAATACACCGGCCTGTGCTCCATTATGGGCAAAAGTTTCCCGGTTGGCTGCCGACCCAACAAAAATGTCGGTGGGAAAAATTTCGGAAAGTTGTTCGGCCATCCAGCCTGATTGCGGTAACACCAGATTGGCATTGATACCGTATTGGTCATCGGTTACCGCCATAGGAGCGAAAGCCATTACCCGACCATTGTTCTTATGTGTGGAATGGGTGGTGAAGTTGCTGGAGTTGATCGAGTAGGCGTAGCTGATATCGTATTTTTTGATCAGGAAATCCCAGTTCCGGTAGGGTGTCCCGGCTGCCGGCTCTTGCGATAAAAGTGCTTCGAAGGGGATCAGACTGAGTGTGCCATCCGGTACGAGGGTGAGGGTAAGCCCATTTTCCAACTCAAGCGGTGCAATGAGGTATTGATATAGCGCCAGGGCAGACTCCGGATCAAATGCACCGTCGTACTGCTTGAGCTGGGCCAGATAGCGGTCGATGGCGGGAGTGAGTTCTTGCGGCGTGGCCAGTTCCACCATTTTGATCTGACCGTTACGGATGATCAATGCGAGGCTGAAGCTGTCGGCCAGAAAGTATTCGACCCACGCCTCATTTTTCTCCAACTGCTTTTGAAATGCAGATAATTCGACAAAATCCGGACGATATTTTTGCCGATAGTATTCCGGATACGATATTTCTATAGAATCCAGCAACTGCCGGTATTGCTGTCGTAGGAGTACCAGGTCTTGTTCTATGGCTCCTTGCGGGTCCTCCTGCTCATAGACATCCTTTTCCAGATAACGGATCTGCACGGAAAGGCGACCAAGTGCTAGCCGGGTGGATGCGGGCAGGCGGGAAGAGGCGTTGAGCTCCCGCAAACCATCTAAAAGCAATACCGCCCGGCTTTTTTCAGAGAAGTAATAAGCCATTTCCCGTTGGCCGGAAAGCCAGGCCGTGCGGACGGCTGCCTGATACATGTCGCGAGCCTGGTCGCGCCAGTATAGCTTGGTCTGCTGTTCGAGGTGATCTTCCCGGATCAGATCCAGTAATTCATCACAGAGCAGATAGGTAGATAATGCATATTGGTAAAACTGGTCATTGGACTGATCCCGGGCCAGATGTTGCCATAGTGCAGCTTTGTCTTTGAGAACGATCAATAGATCATTCTTGTGGGGAGAATTCTGCAATGCTTCCCGTGGGGGATTATCGGAGGGGCGTTGCGGAACGAATTCGGGAAGTAACCATTGCATGGCCGTCTGGATCTCATCCAACCCTTCCTGATAACGCCCCATGTCCAGTAGGGTGGTGGCGATGTTGTCGTGCCCCAGAGCCGTCCAGGGATCGGTCTGGCCCGTTTCGGACGAGCCGCTGAGAATAGACAAAGAATATTGATGGGCTTCCAGCGCTTTGTCTAACTGAGCGGAACGACGGTAGGCAATGCCCATATTGGAATAGATCGCAGATTCCTGGTCTTTATCATCACAACATCTTTCATTTTCGCGGAGTGCCCGTTTGAAATAATGCTGGGCTTCGGTATACCCACCGGCGTGCGTGTAGGCCATCCCCATGCGGTTGAGTGTGATGGATAGTTCCCGTTCATAGTAGTCATCTTCCTTGGCCAAATGCTCATAACTGAACAGCGCTTCTTCCAGTAAGGGGACGGCCTTTTTCGCAGCTTCAGGCTCATCCTGAACGATGTATAAATAGGCCCATTCCGAGAGCAGGGTTGCCCGCACACCACTATTTTCCGGATAGTCATCCAGTTTCGCGGCTTCTGAAAAGGCCTGTTCACTGAGTTGAAATTCACCGATCTCCCGGTACATATTGCCCAAGCGGTAGAGCGTGAAACCGAAACGTGGATTGGGAGCCCGGTCCAGAATCACCTGAAAAGCATCGAAGGCACGGTCATAATCGCCCAGATTATGATAAAAGCTGCCCAGATTGTAAGCGGTAAAAAAAAGGTCTTCTCCGGCACCCGCTTCGTCGGCCAGGCGGACTTCCAGTGCTTTTTCCGTAGCGTTAATGGCCTTTATAAGTGTCCCCTGTCTGTAATAAGTTACTCCCAACTCGTGCTGCAATCGGGCCAGTTCAAGAGCGGAATAAGTGCCGGAGGCAATTGCTTCCTCAAAGCCGGCCTGCCTTTCGGGTAGCGGCAACTCATTGATGGCACTTATTTTTTCTTCAAAAGCAGCCTGGCCCAAAAGTTGCCAGGAAAGACAGATCAACAGGATGATGCAGCAACAGTTCTTCATGCTTGATATTTGTAAGCACGCCAAAGATAAGAAACTGCATCACCCCATTTAAACCTGTGTCAAAAATTCAGCCACTGCACCGGGTAATAGGGGTAAATGTTCCCATAACGCTTGATCGGTATCGGCTGGACATTGTTCTTGATGTAGGTAATAATATTGCTTCGAATGTTCTGCGGATCGGCACTGGGATATTTGTGGTAACCCTTGGCAACCAGGGCCGACATCACCGGTGCAGCCATGGAAGTGCCGCTCTTGAATTCGGATACCTTGCCCTGTAGATGGAACGGAATTAGACTGGCGATATTTTCACCGGGAGTGGCAATGAACCCATCCTGGTAGATACCTTCCGTACGGATATTTGAGCTCTGCCACAAGGTGCCACTCTGATTCAGCGCACCTACAAAAAGCAAAGTACGGATATTGTTCTGCCCCAAAAGTGCATATTCTGCCGGATAATACTTGGTAACTGCAATGTCCGCACGCTCGTTTCCGGCGGAATTGATAAAAATAGCACCTTTACTACCTGCATAGCGAATGGCGCGTTGGAGCAGTTTCTCCGAACCGCCATAGTATCCCCAACTGGCGTTGATCACTTTGGCCCCTTTCTCAGCCGCATATAGTATGCCGCAAATAGCGTCAAAGGTGTTGCCTACGCCGTTCTCATCGAGTACTTTGACTGCCATCAGCTGATAATTTACATCCGGTTCATTTTTGCGCAGCTGCTCGGCAATGATCCCGGAAATATGTGTGCCGTGGGAATGATCATCCATGGGGTTGTTATCGTTATTGACAAAATCCCAGCCGATGACATCATCGATGAGGCAGAATGGATCATCCGCCTCGTCCTCCTTTCCATTTACCTTATCCACGTTTTCCCAAAACACGAGTTGGGGCTCTCCGTCTACGGTTTTATCCTGATACCGGAAATCGATGCCGGTATCCAGCACAGCGATCGTTATGGGAGTAGTTTGTTTAGATGAGGCATTCACTGTAAAATTTTGCGGCATGGCATTAAAGCGCTGTGCCCAGGGATTGAGGGCGGAAGGCAGGTAGGGCAGTAGATAATGATTGTCCTGTTGATCTTCTTCCTTAATACCAAGATCCTTGGCTGCGTCACTACTTCCGGGATTGCCTTTTTCATTGCCGTCTATACCCTTGATCTCATAAAGCTCGATCTGGTATTTACCTTCACACCCACAGGTTTTGCGCACGCTGAAGTTGTTGCCGAAAATTTGGGTTCCCTTATTGTGTACGCTTTGGATCTTGTCCAGTTCGCTTTCCGGATACCACACCAGCAGTTGGTCGGGGATGTAAGAGGCGCCGCTTTCCAGTTGGTCAACGCGGTAGCCTTCCAGTTTTCGGATGGCCAGGGTAAACCGGTTAAATATGCGCTGACTTTCTTTGTCGTATTTCGGCGCTCCGGAGATCTTTTCCTCTTTCGGCAATTGTGCGGGGCGGGGGACCTGGCTGGTTGCTTCTGCGGCAAGAAATACAAGCATCAGGCAAAGCAAGTTGTTCATTAGGTTTCTGACAGGGTTTTTCATATGGGTTGGTTTTGATAATCCTCTGAAAATTCGGTATGATGCATTAATCAAATGCAGCCAGGAGTGCTCGTGCTTCTTCACTGTATGCATTTGCCGAGGCTGATATTGTTTCCAGTTCTTTTTTGGCGGCTTCCTTCCTTCCGGCTTTGAACTCCGCCAGGGCACTGTACCATTGTGCACTGTCCTTATAATGCTGATCAACCGAAGCGGACTGCACCATTTTAAATTGCTCAATGGCAGATTCCGTAGCACCGGTGGCCAACAGGCTGATGCCGTAATAAAGCCGAACCGGTGTTTCGTCCGGATGGGCGGACAGGTAGTTTCCCAGCGAGCGGACGGCGTCATGGTAACGGCGTACATTATAGGATTCCAGACTTTTCGTTAAATCGTCAGCTTCTGCGGGTGGCCCTCCCATCAGATTGATCCGCAGATCATTGTCCAAATGTTCAAAATGAGCGGCGAACAGTTGCTCGGTCCCGCCGCCCGGTCGCGATACCAGCCACCAGCCGGCCAACACCACCAATAATATAGCAGCAGCAATGCTCAACCACCGCCTAAGGGGGAAAACGGGCTTTCCCGGCAATTCCCTTAGCAGGTTTTCTCCGAAGTCACGATCAATGAAGGCATCGATCTCACCCAGCAAGCCTGCCGCTTCTTCCTCATTGGTGAGCAGTTCGCGGCCTCGCAAGGCTCTGCTTTCCCATTCGTCCACCTGCCCGGTACCGGTGTGGACCGGATCATCCGATGATGCCGGATCATGGCTTAGCCAGTCTTCCCGGCTTGTTTTGTCCTTATTCTGCTTGCTCATGCTCCAGCTTATTAATAATGATTTTCAAATTGCGGCGACCGTTCTGAAGATAACTCTTAACTTCCTTATCTGAGAATCCGGTCAGCTTGGATACTTTTTCGTAGGAATAACCTTTCAGGTAGAACAGGGTTATGCAATCACGCTGGTGCGGTTTCAGAGCAGCAATAGCTGCTGTCAGTAATTCTATCTGGTTTTCTTCTATAGGACGGTCTTCTCCCGCCGATTCCATAAAAATGGCCTCAGAAAATTCGACCGGCACCTGTTTCAATTTTTTGCGGAGAATATCGATGCAGTGATTTCTGCTTACGTAGAAGAGCCAGGGGCGAAAATTAGTGACGGATTGCTCCGGCAATTTTCGGCCGGCTTTTTCAAAAATATCCATAACCGCATCCTTGGCATCTTCCCGGTTTTTGAGGTAATCCAGGCAAAGCCCCAGCACCAGGTGCGCATAGCGCCGGTACAGCAACCCCAATGCCTTGCGATTATGCTGTTGCTGGAAAAGTTGTACCAATTCCTCATCCGTGTAGGTCTCAGGCTTGCGCTCCATCAGCGTGTTTGTTCTTAAGGATGGGTAAATTTAGAATTTTTTATAAGTACTCTAATGAAATTCCGGCTGCCTCTTGTTTTCAGGCCGGCCTCCGGGCCATTTTTCCAGTAAACGCAAGGCAGCCATAAAAAATAGGTAAGCTTTTTGTGGAATGTTTGGGCTGGGGCCGTCCTTAGTTCGAATTTAATCATTTTCTAACACCAAAAACCAATATTATGAAAACGATCATGCAGGCACTCGTGCTGGTACTGCTGTGTACCCTTGCTACTGCCCGGCTTCAGGCCCAGACCGAACTTTCTATGGACAGCCCGGTCATGGACGTGAATTTCACCTTGGACCCGGTCCTTCAGATCGACCCGAAACCGGCAACTGCCCAGCCGGTGCTCATCCCGCAACCTCTGGTATTGAAGCATCCTAAAAACGGGAAGTGTTACGCTTTTCGCTGTGCCAAACCCGTAGGTTGTGAAAATTGCGGCTTGTATTGGAAAGACCGGAACGGCGATGGCCAGATCAACCCTAAGCAAGAACTCCGTTGTCGCTGTCAGGGCGATCCCGATACGGCCTGCAAGATACGGGCGCGGGAAGTGGCCTGTCACGAGTGAGTGAAATACAGCGTTAGAAATTCGGCTTCAATACCAAGTGGCAAATGATTGGCATTAATCCGTATAAATCAGTCATTCTTTCGGACATGTTGGTTTTGAAGGTTAAAACGAAAAGGTTGGGCTTAGGTGGGGTTGTGTGAAAAGTCCAACCTGTGATTTTGATGAAAAATAATGTTTGGTTTGAAAGCGTGGGTGGTTCTCCCTGAGGGGAGTCAGAGGGGCTGAGTCAAGGAAACCAAACATTATTTTTCTCGTATTCTTAGTGAAAGACTTTTTACACAACCCCACACCTCGCTGCTTTTTAGCCCAGAACTTCAGTATAGCAAAATCCCAATAGGGAATTGCTGTAAATAGATAAAACATCACAGCATCCCAGAATTATAACATCGGAAAAACCTGCGTTAATATCATCGTTACGATCAATCCGGTTAACCCCATCAGCGTCAATAGCACGGAAAAATTCCGGATCGTTTCTCCCTCGGTAAAACCGCTCATTTTGCAGACGATCCAGAATCCGCTATCGTTCATCCAGGGGAAGGGCTTGGAACCACAGCCGATGGCTACCGCCAAATAGACTGGGTGAAAACCCAGCACCGCCGGATCATTGAAGGCGGCCATCATACCCACTGCAGTGATGATAGATACCGTAGCTGAGCCCTGTGCCGTACGGATTACGGCCGTGATCAGCCAGGCCAACGGCAATATAGCTAGTTGGAAGTTAGGCGCCAGGCTAGCCAGTTCTTCACTGATAGCCGTTTGTTGCAGAATGGCTCCAAAAGCACCACCGCAGGCCGTGATCAGGATGATGACTCCGGCGCTTTGCACCGCTCCCTGCAATGCGTTTTGTATCCTTTTTTTATCAAATTTCGATTGTCTGGCCAGGAGTAACAACGCTGCCAGTCCCGCAATCAGCAACGCCATAACCGGTTCTCCGACAGCAGCGAAAAGATCTACTATATAATTCGGAAACACATCAGGAAACTCATTGGTAATAGTATGCCCGGCGATCAGCACTACCGGAAGAGCAATGGGAACATGAGCTAAGAGAAATGAGGGCAACTCTTTGCGATCTTTTTCCAACCATACCCGCAGATCAGCTACAGATGTATCGGAGGTATCCCGTAAAGGAATGTCCTGTCGTTTATTCAACCAGTATGCATAGCCCAGTCCGGTAACGGAGGCAACCAGTCCGACCACAATACCTACGATCAGCATTAGTCCGATGCTCACTCCCAGGGCATCGGCAGCAAAGAGCGGACCCGGTGTGGGCGGCACCAGTGAATGGGCAATGGTTCCCCCCGCTACAATGGCCATGATGAGCAATGGATACATCTTTTCCCGACGCACACCCATGGCCCTGGCCAGTGGGATCATGAGATAGAAAACCGTATCGAAGAACATGGGTATAGCCAGCACGAAACTGCTCAGGGTGAATGCCAGGGGTGACCGTCGCTCACCGAATACGCCTACAATGGACCGGACGATGCGCTCGGCGGCACCACTTTCGAGCAGACATTTGCCGATGATGGATGCCATCAGTATGAGTAATCCGATCTTTTCACAGGTACGCCCGAAGGCGAGGGTGATCCGCTTACCGAGGGTTTGATCGAGGAAGCCGTCTATCTGTATTGCTGACCAGTCCTGAGATTGTGCATAAGCCCGTAGTTGTACCTCACCGGTGAGTCCGCCTACCACTACTGCACCTAACAACAACGCCAGCACCGGATGCAGCCGGAACAGCAGGATGCCACCAAGTACGATGAGTAGGCCGAGCAGCAGGAGGAACAGTGGGTTCATAAGGTGATTGGTTGCCGGCAGCCGGAAGTCAGTAACGGGCCGTCGTTTACCATTTGACGAAAAAAAGGATAACTACCCTCCATCGTGGTTCAATAGTACAGGAGAAACGGGCATATGAAAAGAATAGTAGTTCGAATTTTTTATGGTTAACTTTTACTCAGACGAAATTTCCTACCAACTGGAACTTTCAAAAATAATTGACGCAAAGAAAATAAATGCATGGCCAGTGCGAAGGGAACAATAAAACCGGGAATAAAAATGAAGGGAAAATTGGCGACGAAGGTATTGGCCGGTTCATTCATAAATACCCGGTAGGAGGTGGGCATCGAAAGGACCGCTATCATGAAAACGTTGAATAGCAGGACGATCCCGAAAAAATTCCAGATGATGGCCTCGGTCCGGCGATATCGGTTGCGACCGAAGAAGACGAACCCCGCCATGGGGGCGGTAATGCCAACTATAATATCGTGATTCAACCAGCGGAAGGTCATTTGCTCCGGTACATACCCGCCATTGTAACCCATCCAAAGGAATAACTCCATCAGGATGCGAAATGCCTGAATGTATATGGGCCAGCTCATGGGCGTTACCCGCAGCATATTGCCGAAACGTTTGGAAAACATCAGGATACCGATCAGGATCAGCGGAGGAATAACGGCTACCAGCACGCGGGGAGGGAGACTGGAAAAATCACGAAAAAATCCCAACCAGGCCAACATGCTGAGAAAGACCAGCCAGATGATAAACCCGATTGTAACATACCAGCGAAATTGCCTTCGCTGAGGTTTTTCTACTTCGAGTTTATAAAGGGCGTAGCGAAGACCGTACATTAAGCTACTGAAGAGCGCGATCACCAACAGGAGGATAATGATCTGTCCGGTCAGGTAGATGGATTCGTTCATGCAGGCGAAAAATTGTCCGGTTGTAATTTTCGCCTAAGATAAATAATATTGTGATATGGTGAGTAAGTCATATGGTGAGAGAAGTACTTCTCACGACATCACTCACCATATCACAATATCACCACCTCACGATATGCCTAGATAGCGACTTTCGAAGCAGACAACTGCACATCAGCATATTGCCAGGCTACATCCAATTGTTGGCGTACTATCCGGGCATCCTGGGTTTTATTCTGATATTCCAGACTTTCCAGTAGTCCGTTCAGGGCCCAGCCGTTTTTGGGAAAAGTTTCAAGATCTTCCCGGTAGATCGTTTCTGCTTCCGCGTATTTCCCCGCTTTGAGCAAAACAGGACCCAGGTGATGACGTACGGAAAAGAACCAGTCGGGAGGTTCATTGTAGCTTAAATTGTCTTCAATGGCGATGGCTTTACGCAACAGTTTTTCGGCGGTAGCCAGATCTCCTTTGGCGGCAGCCAGCTCACCGCCGACCACCAGTTCTGCGATATCGATGATCTGGGCCATGCTGTTGATGTCGAAAATAGCGATCTCATCGAGGGTAGCGTCGGCGCTGATCGCCATTAATTGACCGTAGGCCTTTTCTGCTTCGGATAATTGCCCTTTATTGATGTAGGCTATTGCCTGAGCGTAATACCAGATACCTTGTGGATAGAGGAGATCATCCGCCGGTTTTGGAGTAGCCAGAATATCATCCCAATGGGCGAATTTGACCTGCAGGTACATAGGAATACTCCAAAAATGCTGAATGGTTTCGTAGCCGGGTTTTCGCATAATATCGAGATCCAGCTTTTTGATCATTCGCTGCCCAGCTTCCAACGATACCTCGCTATTTCCTTCCAGTGCAGCACAAGCCGTTAGGAAATGATAATTATGAGGAAACAGGAAAAGCGGATAAAAACCGGCAGCATAACAACTGGTGAGGTAATTACTATCAACAACAACGGCTTCCTGATTGACCAGAGTGCCCAGGTGATAATCTCCGGTGCGAATGTAAGTATGTGACGGCATATGTACCAGATGACCGGCACCCGGGATCAGTTCCGGCAGGCGTTTGGCATAGGGCAGGGCAAGTTCTGGTTTTTTGGAGGCTTCGGTAGCATGTATGTATAAGTGTACAGAAGCTGCATGTGCGGGATTGCGATCAAGGATCGTTTCCAGGTTTTGCAGGATCTCCGGAGTCCACGGTTTTGCGGTACCGTCGTGTTCCCAGAGGTCCCAGGGATGTTCATCCATCAGCGCTTCGGCCAATAAGGCACCGATATGATCATTGTCGGGAAATTGCTCGTAGGCCTCCCGCAAAGATCTGGTATAAGCCTGATCATATTCTGTACGATCTTTAGTCGGACCGGCTGGGTAGCGTTTGCTGATCGTTCGAATGATGGCTTGTTCAACCGGACTGACATCTTCGGCGTACTTCATGGCTTTGCGTGACGCTTCGAAAGCCAGCGTCACTACTTCCGGTTGCATGCCGGCATTGTAGTTGGGACCTAGCGCATAGGCGAGCCCCCAGTAGCACATGGCACATTCGGGATCCTGTTCCAGGGCATAGCGAAAAGAGCGGACGGCTTCGCCATGATTGAAGCCGACCGCCAGTTGAAATCCCTGATCAAAGTATTTCTGCGCCTTGGATGAATTGGTGGTAATGTTCATGGATTCGCCGTTCAAATTATCGAACAGCGGTAATGGACTATCGAAATCGGCCAGTGCATCCACCGGTATGCCACCGGAGCAACTTATCGGCTTTGGCAGATCTACTTCATTACTTCCTGAATTTTTTTCAGTGCTGCAACCTCCGATCAGGCAAATGGCAACAAATAGGATGAGATTGAGTCTCATAGTTCGGATTTTAGAGTGACGGTTCATTCAGGAATGGCAAATTCAGCTGTTGTTAAGTTCGGTTAGTCACAAATGGTGACAGTCGGGTGATTTCAAATAAGATTATTACGGTTCCCTGAATGACCGGATGAATAATATGCGATGCAAAGGTAAGCGCCAAGAGACCCTAAGTAAAGCCTTCTTGATCAGGGGGCCGGGAAGGATGAGTGGTTGGTGAGCTTATTGAGTGCTTCAACGGCAGTTTTGAAAACTTCGATTTAGGGCTTTATTATTGGAGGTGATGTACCATTTCCTACTATCTTTCCGAAGGCATCACCAAAGCTCAGCTTCATATCAGCGCTACCGACGGCAAGCTGTTACGACTGGTAGACATCACCGGTCGCGGCTCCGGGCAGATGGTAGTGCAAACGGAAGGGCTGGCTGCCGGAGCCTATACGTACGCCCTGATCGTGGACGGGCAGGTGGTAGAAACGAAGCAGATGGTGATGCAACGGTGAAAAATCAGACGAAGCACGGAAAATCGAGCCGACTCATGTCGGATTTTTCATAGAAGTCAAATTCATATCGGGTATTTTTGCTTTTAAAAAGTGTTTATTTTGATTAGATATAACTTGTGAACCCGGAAAATGACCCAACATGAAGATCCTTTACGCCATTCAGGGCACAGGCAACGGCCATTTGAGCCGGGCCCGCGATATCGTACCCATACTAGCCAGATACGGCGAATTGGACCTCGTAGTGAGTGGTACCCAGGCCGAAGTGGATTTTCCGTTCCCGATTAAATACCGCTACCACGGATTGAGCCTCATCTTCGGTACCAAAGGAGGCGTGGATATTAAGGCGACTTACCGGCAAAGCAACCTGCGACGGTTGTCGCAGGAGATCAACCACCTGCCGGTGGAGCAATACCATCTGGTGATCACCGATTTCGAACCGGTAAGTGCCTGGGCCTGCTACAACCGGCGA
The DNA here is from genome assembly GCA_020436695.1 of Lewinella sp. GTDB lineage: Bacteria > Bacteroidota > Bacteroidia > Chitinophagales > Saprospiraceae > Flavilitoribacter. Next base: position 22,267 of record JAGQXH010000032.1, read on the forward strand.
AAAGCCTGCATCGGATTGAGCCATCAGGTATCCCTGAATTTTAAAGAGTCGCCACGACCGAAGCGATTTGATCCGGTTGGTCAACTCACACTCCGGCACTACGCGCCGGTGACAGACCGTTATGGTTTTCATTTTAGATCCTATCACGAAAATATCTTCACGCCAGTGATCCGACAGCAGATCCGGGAACTGGACGTTGCCAACGACGGACACTACACTGTATATTTGCCGGCCTATGATGATCAACGGATCATTAAAGTCCTTTCTAAAATAGCTGGTGTGCGATGGCAGGTTTTTTCCAAACACAGCCGGGAGGTTTTCCAGCGGGATAATGTTTCGGTACAGCCGATCAATAACGAAGCCTTTCTACAAAGTCTGGCCGGTGCGGAAGGGGTGCTCTGCGGCGGCGGCTTCGAAACACCCGCCGAGGTGCTTTTTCTGAAAAAGAAGCTGATGGTGATCCCCATGAAGGGGCAGTACGAGCAGCAGTGTAATGCCGCAGCCCTAAAGGCAATGGGCGTACCCGTGATCAAGAACCTCAAAACTAAACGCATTCCGAAAATTGAAAAATGGTTAGCCGACCAAAATAGGGTGGCGGTCGATTATCCCGATGAAACCGAACGGATACTGCAGATGATCATTGAAAAGCACGGTCACCCGGAACTGACTCCCAGTGCCGACACCCCGAGGATCAAAGGCTGGAAAGATCTGGAGCAGCTAAGCGTAAGAAAGATATTGGAACAACTGGGGAAAGGAAAATAATTCTATTCAACAGTCTGCCAAGGCTGAGTAAGAAGAGGAAATTTTTCCATATCTTCAGGTATCGAAATAACCATCTCGCAAGACTTACGTCAGACCATTGTTAAACCATAACTAAAAATGTATCCTTTATGAAGAAAATATTTTTCTCCCGTTCCGGTTTGGCTTTGATGTCCCTGTTTTTGGTAATGTTATACACGAGTAGTTGCGGTACATCAAATGGGGCATCAAGTCGGGCCGCAAGAGATCCTAACCTGGTCCAACCGGCAGATAGTCAATCCAATAGTGAGACCTGGTATACTTTATTGAATCGCGTTGCAGGAGTTGACGTTCGGGGTGCCGAACCGAATCTATCCATTCGTATCAGAGGCGACAAATCGATAGAACTATCGAATGAGCCGTTGTTTGTATTGGATGGTGTGCAGTTAGGACAGGAGTTTTCCAGATTGGCCAGTGCTATTCTTCCCAAAGACGTCGCGTCTATTCGAGTAGTGAAAGGTAGCGGTGCTACTATGTATGGAGCTGGCAGTGGCAATGGGGTTATAGTCGTGACCTCAAAAGAATAAGCAGAAGGAGAGAAAGCTTGTTGTTCCCTTAGGAACTGTTCTATTAATTGTGTCGGCCGTATGGTTGTATGGTGGGTAAAATACTGATTTTAGTTACTTGCTTGATATGTGAGTGC
>JAGQXH010000330.1 GCA_020436695.1 Lewinella sp.
CGCCGTCAGCTGCCTGTAAGGAAACTGCGTACAATCTTAATGAGCTAGTTTTTTAATTGGTAGAGACTTATGACTATCGACCGGGGACTGCACAGGCTATGGTTATTAGAAGAGCAGTAAAATAAAAATTATCTCCTATTTATTGGAAGATTTGTTCCATTAACCTGAACCATTTAGAATGGAAATGATGGGATTGGGGAAAAAGGTGGTTTGAAGCCCGGAAAGGTATAGATATTGAGGCAAAGGAGATGAACAAGACGAAAGCGTTTGGGAAGCTGCCTGAACTTAGATGAGTTTACACATTTCAAAAATCGATTCGTCTCTTTCTCTTTATTGCCTCAATACCTATCTGAACCGAACGGTCAAACAATGACCAGTTTACGGCTCTGCCGGAACTCCCCGTGCTGATTACGTACCTGCATATCAAAGAAATAGGTGCCGGGGATCAGGTAGTAATCCGGACTTTTGCGATCGAATTCAATCACATAATCACCGGTGGGTAGTTGTCGGTTCATCAACTGGGCCTGCAATTCGCCGGCAGTATTGACCACGGAAAGTGTTACTGACCCGGGAGAGAGCATCCGAAAATCCAGTTTGGTTTTACTGGAAAATGGATTGGGGTAATTCTCGCGGAGCTGGAAATACTTGCGCCCTTCCAGATTCTGGGCTTTAGTCGGGCTGCCGGCCATGTCCAGACCGATGGTGAATTTGGCTGTGAGGGAATTGGGATAATCCGACTCGTCAAAAACGAGCATCAGAGCATCCGAAGCGGCCGTACTTTGAAACAGCCGGTCGTTATTGGTACCGGTAGGATCATCTCCCCGGGCATTATAGTCCGGGTGCTCGGTATATACCCGGGTCTTAATGCTGTTGGGCAGGTACATCTGGGAGTAAAAAGTAGACGATGCATTTGGGCGACGATCCACTTTTTCATTGGGATCGAAATCCAGATGCACGTCAAAATGAATGTGCGTTGCCCGGCCGCGGTACCAGCCGGGGAAAATGGTTTCGAATTCGCAATAGCCGTTAGCATCCGTGACCTGGTAGCCGCGCAGCCAACTGGCATTGGCAGCATCGTTCGGATTACCGGCAATCTGACCGAATTCGGAATAAGCACCCACTGCGTTACAGTGCCAGATATTGACCAAAGCTCCCGGGACGGGTTCGCAATTATTGACGCCCATTACCCGTACCTTCAGTTTCAGGGGTAAACCCGGCTGGCCTTCCGTAATATTTTTGCGACGGAATTGCGGGTCCATATAGAATGGGCCGCCGGTCTGAGCCGGGGATAAAACACAATTGAATGCGGGAGGCCGGGCCTTCAGGAGTGAACGGGTCTGGAAATAGCTGGTGCCTTTAAGGACGAACGGGCCGGAAATGAGACCAAGTCCGGCATTTCTGATAAAATCTTTTCTGGTCATTGGTTAGGGATGAGGGTGTAAATAGTTGCCGGCCGTAAGTCAGATAGTTAAAAGTCCGGGAAACAGGTCATAATTGGAAACGTATATGGACTACGAACTAAGAGGCTTTCAGCCTAATTGAGATATGATAACGATAGAAAATCTGCTTTGGTGTTAGAATGCCGTTATTTAATAATGTGTTCGCTATTAAAATTAAGGCTTTTATCCTAATTTGTCAATCGAATTACGACTCAGGTCCAACTTTTTTTTGATTATGCCCCGAAATATTCATAAAGGAATTTGGATGCATGGCCAGGACGAGCCGTTTCAACGAAGCGGCAAGAATTATTTGTTGGTCATTGCCATTGATGAGTATGTCCATTGTCCACCGCTGAATAATTGCGTAAAAGATGCACGGGACCTGATAGGTCTATTGACATCTCGCTACCAGTTCGAAGAAAAGCACATCTTCACTCTTTTTAATGAGAAGGCGACCCGCCCCAACATCCATAACCAATTTAAGCAATTGAGAGAGTGGGTCGGTAAAGGGGATAATCTATTGATCTATTTCTCGGGGCACGGACAAACGGAAGACGATCTTGGCTACTGGGTACCGGTTAATGCACATCCTGAGCGGGAATGGGAATTCTTCTCTACCGATGAGATCAGACGACGGCTGGATGCGATCAAAAGCTTTCATACGCTGGTCATAGTAGATGCCTGTTTTTCCGGCTCGCTATTTGCTACTTATAAATCTTCTCTGGGAAGAGCATACGAAAACAAACGATCCCGACTGGGGCTGGCAGCCAGTCACAGTCGCGAGCGAGCCCATGACGGCCGGCCGGGGGAGAATAGTCCTTTTGCCGAAAATCTGCTGCGAAGACTAAGGGAAAGTCAGCAGGCTGTCGCCATTCAGCAATTGGCTACGGATGTGATTGAAGCAGTTACTTTGGCTACTCAGGGCCGGCAGACTCCGGTATATAAAACGCTGGATGTGAAGGGTGATGATGCGGGGCAATTTGTCTTTCATCTCAAAGCCGATGAGGAAGGCGACTGGAGTACTTGTCTGGACATGAACACCATCTCCGGTTTTCAGCAATTCATCAATAAATATGCCGATAGCACGCGTCTTGAAGAGGCCAAACGACGGTTGACGCAACTGCGGGAAGAATCGTCCTGGCAAAACGCTACACAACAACATACCATCTCTGCTTATCTGAGTTACAGACGGGATTATCCACAGGGAGTACATCGTGCTGAAGCTTTGTCGAGCATACAAAAACTGGAGGAAGAGCAGGCCTGGGAACGGGCTACCGGAAAAAGATCGGTATCCGGTTATGAGGAATATCTGGACAAGTACCCCGCCGGGAAATACCTAGAACAGGCACTCCGGGGTATCGATCAAATCATTGATCCAAAATCGGGGAAAACGGATAGTAATGTCACCACGCCGAAAACAATCAGAGAAGCTGGTTCGTCAGTAGCGGAGCAGGAAAAGAAAGAGCCTGAAGAGGTAGAACAACAGATGGGGACGATTTTGGAGAAGGCCGGGATCAGTTCCGACGACCAAACAGCAGATAATCGATCAGGAAGAGGCACCGATGCCGGTAAGAGCAAACTACAGATTACTCCTGACGCAAAAAAGATCAGTCTGCGATTCACTTTAGGATGGGGGCTTGTTCTGACTATTGGTGTCTTCCTGATTTGGCAGGATTGGGAGATTGTTATCGCAAATACTTTAATGCTTACCGCTATTTTATGGTTTTTAGGAGGACTGGTCACTGAATGGGCTTTGTCAGGCAAACCGCCTCTTCTGCAATCCGGCTACCCGTCTCTGTTAACAGGACTAGGCATGTCTTTGGGAGGGGGTATAGGTATATTGCTGGTTAGGAACGAATTCTCATGGCTGTTGCCCGGTCTGGCCATGGGATGTTTTTGTGGAACTACTTTGTGGACAAGGCTGAATACCAAGTACGGCCGGATGGATTTCAGACAACTATTACTGATTATTGCCGGCTGGGCATTACCCTGGGTTTTGGCAGAATTGTTTAACTACAAGATGTTTGCTTCTGTAAGATTTGTCTATCTTCATGGCCGGGGGATTTCTTGGGTTAGTGCGCTGTTAGTAGTGGCCTGTTGGGGAGGACTATTGTATTTCCTCCTCAAGAAACTAACCCTAAGAAATATAGAACCGTAAAACTTCTTCATTTCCCTATCCTGGAAATCGTACTTTTGCTCCATCAACTACAACCTTATTCATCATGAGTGAATTCCAAACCGTAGTTAAAGACGGCTGGACTAAAGTCTGGAACTGGATCAAGCGTTTTTTTCTGGTAGTAATAATCGTCGCTATTGCCATTTTCGGCGGTTTCGTCTGGGTCAGCGGTTGGACCTACAGCGACGGTACACGTGCCGGTGACCTCATCAAGATCTCCCGCAAAGGCGTTGTATGGAAGACCTATGAAGGGCAGCTTAACCTGGGCGGTTTTCAGACCGATGCTGCCGGTGATGGGCTCAGCGGTAATATCTGGTCCTTCTCAGTGGCTAAAAAGGGGATTTACGAAGAATTACAAAATTATCAGGGCAAGCGTGTCAAACTCCACTACAAACAGCGCTATCGAACCTTCCCGTGGCAAGGGAAAACGGAATATTTTGTGGACGAGGTCACGCCGGTTGATTGATGCTATGATACTGTAATACTGTGATTCTGTGATGCAGTTCAGTGCAATGCAAATCGTGATGTTATTGCTTCGCCATTTGGCGGCAGGCTTTCCCTTGTCAGCAGCAGTATTTGAACCCTTCCAGAATGTTTCAGCTAAGCAGATCAATTATAAAACCTGGCCTGTCCCATCCCTTGTGGTGCAATGAGTCGATCAATACCCATCACAGCATCGCAGGATCACAGCATCGCACCATCAAAAAAGCGCATGCGGATACCCGGATAAGGTCGCAGTGTGATCAGAGCCTTCATTTCAATTTCCTGCCCGGGGATGAGCTCAAAACGATAACGCCGGAGCATTTCCACCAGGATCAGCTGCATTTCCATGATGGCAAAATTATTGCCGATGCATAGTCTGGGACCGCCGCCAAAAGGCAGGTAGGCATAAGCCGGGATCTTTTTCCGGTTTTCCGGACTGAAGCGTTCCGGGCGAAAGACTTCCGGATCTGGCCAGATGGCCGAATTATGATGAGCACCGTAGATATAGGGTATAGCCATGGCCCCTGCCGGAATATGAACACCTTCCACGTCGTCGGCTTCCAGGGTCAGCCGGTCTGTGATCCAGGCGGGAGGATAGAGGCGCATACTTTCTTCGATCACCTGTGTCGTATAGGTCAGTTGCGGCAGGTCGGCAAAGGTCGGTCGCCGGTCATCGAGTACCCGGGTAATCTCTTCCCGGACCTGGGCGATTACTTCGGGGTGATTGGCCAGCAGATACCACGTCCAGGCCAGTGCATTGGCGGAGGTTTCATGTCCGGCTACAAAAATGATCTTGCTTTCGTCCAGCAGTTGTTGCTCATTCATTCTTTCACCGGTGTCTTCGTAGCGGGCATCCAGCAACATTTGCAGCAGGTCGTCGGCACTTTCCTGTCCGTTTAGCCGCTTTTGTATCGTTCGTATGATAATGAGATCGGCCCTACCGGTCAATTGTTCGTGTTTTCTGACCTGACCGCTGATCCTGAACCAGGGTTCCAGATAGGGTTGCCTGATCTGAAGAACGATGAATTCCTGCAGCGTAGTGATGGAATAACTCAGTTCCTCCAGTTCTTCCTCGGTAATATTTATACTGAAGAGAGATGCCGCCACTACGTGGAAGGCCATTTCCATCATTTCCTGATAGATGTCTATTTCTCCCCGTTCGGCCATCCTGGCCTCAAACTTATTCAACTGCTTTTCAATAGTCTGCTGCATGATCTCCGTCAGAGAAGCCAGTCGCTGTCGATGGAATCCGGGTTGGATCAGCCGTCGTTGGCGCAGCCAGTATTCCCCGTCGCTGGTGAGCAGCCCATTCCCAAGGAAATAGGCCAGCTTTTTGAAGTGCATGGGGGACTTGGGATAATTGCGGTGATTTTTCTGTAGGATCTGCCGGATAACCTCAGGCTGAATGGTAAGAATACCCGGTTGTAGTCCACCGACGTATAACCCATAGGTAGGCCCCAGTTTGGCAAGATTGTCGTTGATAGATCCGATAGGATCCCGTACGAAACGGAAGGTATTGAGAAAGGAACGGAGACGGGAAATTTGAGGGATCATGTTACAATTGTTTGGGTAGGTGAATTAACCGCCCTGCGTGAACGGGAAGGAGCAACCCGGCAAATATAGATGATCCCTAAATTAGGTGGTAGAAAACGATAGTTTTTGGTCGTGGTTTACTGCTTGTTGATCATCTTAGTGACCAGGATCTGTCCCTGCTTATCCTGCAATTGCACCATATAAGTCCCCTTGGGTAGCTTGCTAATGTCATAACTGTCTCCTGGGCTATAGGTAAAAGAATGCACCGGCCGGCCTACGAGATTAAAGATCACGACCTGCCTGATCTGTTCATGATCCGACAGGCGGAAAATACCGGGAGTCGGATTGGGATAAACCCTCACCTGCTGCAGGCGTTGTTTTTGTCTGGTCCGACTGGGTTGCTCATTGAAATAATAGCTTGCAGTAGCCGAATATTCAGGATTGTTTACATCTACTACCCGGACATCCACCACGGCACTTCCGGCCACCCCATTAGGGTAGACGTATACATTCAGGTTAGCTTCCAGCTGAGCCGAAAGTTCGAATTCCATACTGTCGACAAATGGCAGGTAACAAAGATTGGTGTCGCAAACGGCCGTTTCCCAGCCGTCTGATAACGAACGGATGGTACGTATCCAGCGATAGGTACGCGTTTCGTCGGCTTCGTTCTTCACGCGGCCGTAACCGACCACCTGCGTGCTGTCCGGGCTGACTTCCGGTACTACGATCTGGACCGGGTCGAGACTGACCTGTGCGTTTATTTGAAAGATCCCCACGAGGAGGAAAAGAAAAGATAGTGGAGGTTGCTTCATATTCATGCGATTACTTTGATCGAGTAGTTGTCTTTTTCATGTTCCATGGCTTCATTGTTTCATTGAAAGGAAAGCCGTGGAGCATGAAAAAGACAACCGACCACTTTAAGGTCGTATTGGTTCCTGTTTCAACCACTTTCGGACGACCGGACAAGTCACATACATCGGGTCGATATCAATATAGGTAGCTTCGGCCCTTTCCAGTACCCAATCATTCACGTATTCGTTCTTCTTGGCCTGAATGGCTGCCTGTTGTATTTTTGAGTAATCCTGTTGTAGATTCGCCAAATGCGGTTTAGTCCGGGATTGCAACTGTACGATGCGGAAATAAGTCTCTCCCGTAGGACCGCTGAATTCGAAAGGCTCGGAAACGCCCCCGACCTGCATGGTATCGATCGTAAAGTAAATATCTGCATCCAGGTCACCTACTTCGAAGAAGGTATTGCCGGTGCTGGGATTCACCATTCGACCGTCGTTGTTGTAGCTTTGCTGTTCATCGTCAGAAAAGCGCTTTACAGCTATGGAAAAACTCAGGGAATCAGTGGCGATCAGATGGCGAATGGAATCCAGATAGGTACGGGCCAGTTCCAGGTCACCATCTGTTATTTCAGGTTTTACCAGAACGTGGCGCACGTGGATAGAGTTGCCCCTTCTTTCCAACATCTGGATAATATGGAAGCCGAACTGGGTTTCAATTACCTCAGAGATCTCATCTTTGTCCAGTTTGTAGGCTGCCGCTTCAAACTCCGGTACGAAATTACCCCGCTTGCTCCAGCCGAGATCACCGCCCACCCGTGCACTGCCGTCGTCGCCGAAACGGGCCGCCAGTTCTTCAAAGGTGGCTTCTCCATTGATGATCTGTTCGCGGATGGTTTCCAGTTTTGAGATCGCCTTTGCCCGTTCTTCGGCATTGACCTTCGGTTTGTAAACGATCTCACCTACTTCCACCTCTGAGCTGAAGTAAGGCAAACTATCCGTAGGTATCTGATTAAAAAATGCCTTTACCTCGGAAGGGGTTACGGTTACATTGTTTATGATCTCAGATCGCATTCTTTCGGTAAGGATCTGATTTTTCAGGTCTTCGCGAAACTGCTCCTTTACTTCGCCGATGCTCTGACCATAGTAGTCTTCAAACTGCTGCACATCGTTATTCATATAGGTCAGAATGCGGTCGATACGGGCATTGAGCTGATCTTCCACTTCCGCTTCGGAAACCTCGATACTGTCCAGTTTGGCCTGATTGAGCAATAGCTTGGATAAAATGGCGCCGTCCAGGATATCACAGCGTGCTCCTTCCGGCAATACGCCCTTCTGGGCTTCCAGCATGGAGTGCTGTTCTTCCAGTTCGGACAGCAGGACAAACTCACCACCGATGGTGGCTACTACTTTATCAATGACCTGTCTCTGGCCATGTGCCTGAGCAACGAATAAGCCTAAAAAGAACAGACTATACCAAAATGACTTCATATTCTCCGTCTCTTAATAGTTAAATACTTCGACATTATTTCGGCGCATTTCCTGATCCAGCATGGTCTCTCTTACATCTTCCAGGACCTTGAGCTTGCGCTTATGTAAAATTACCTTCCGCGCCTGATCTTCAATGTAAGACAGGGGGGCGATATCTTTTCTGTTTTTCAGTTCCAGCAGCCGGAAAAAGTACTGGAACTGATCGTCCTGCTGCGTAAATTCTCTTTTTGATCCGATATTGTTTGCCGTGAGCGTCCCCGGAGGAAGTTCAGTGGCGATGTCTTCCAGATCATACCAGAGACTGTCTTCCAACAGGTGAGCTACCGCAAACTGAGAGCAATAGCTGACCAGATCCTCCCGTTCTTTCGGGTCTTTCGAGTTCCACAATGCGCGCAGTTCACTCTGTTTGGGCACCGGCAACGGAACCTTGATAAAGTAACAACGGATAATTGCCGTTTCCAGTTGGTATTGCTCTTTATTACGCTCGTAAAACTCGCGTAACTCAGCCTCCGCAATGGTGGAATCGAGCAATTCTTCTACCAGGATCTTCTCATAATTGAGCTTGATGAGTGATGCCCGGTAGTCTCGTACAAGTTTGTCGATATTCAGATCACTCGGGATATTGCGTTCGGCTTCGTCGAGCAATACGGTTTCCCGGATCCAGCGCTGAATATAAGCATCGATAATGGCGGCGCTGTCTTCTTGGCTGGTATTGGGTGGAAACAAACCATCCATATCTGATATGTACAGATGTTTGTTATTGACCCTGGCCAGTACCTTTTTGTCCTGTTTTTCATCATCCGAAGAACAGGATGACCAGCATACCAACATACCCAGGCCAAGCAGAATCGCTACAACAAAAACTCTCATTTATCTTAATATAAATATCTTCCCTTTCTGCAAAGGCAAGTATCATTTTTAATGGGCTTTGTATACATTATTCATCGTGTTCTCCCCTTCGGGGAGATGCCAAAGGCAGAGGGGCTTATTCCTTGATCAGGCTGTCAAAAACCTTTTGATTGATCTTAACTTTATACGCTTCCTCCAGCTGCGTTACCCATTCTTTCTCAAGATAGTCCTGATAGTCTGC